>JAJXWJ010000143.1 GCA_021781655.1 Bacillota bacterium
TCAAACTAGATACCTTTCATCTGAAGTTGCTGGAGGCTTTACTGGAGTTGTTATAGGTTTATATTGCTGTGACTCTAAAAAATCAGAATATGCTCAATTTACAAATTTCAAATGTGAATATTTTTAACAACATAATAAAGGGGCTGTCACAAATTCTTTCTATTGCGACAACCCCTTTGTTTCACTTTAAGATTTACTCATTTAGAATGAATCACTCAATTTAATTTTCCTTATTATTTTTTGCAAGTAAATCACGAATTTCTGTAAGTAATGCGATATCTTCTGGTACTACTGGCTTTTCTGGTTTTTCCTCTTCTTTTTTCTTTCTGTTTAAAGCATTAATAAATTTTACAAGAATGAAAACACACGCAGCTGTTATTAGAAAGGTTATAACCGTTTGGATAAAGTTGCCAACATTTATATATGGTTTGTTGCCCCAAGGTATTGTAAATCCCAGATTGTTAAAGTTAACACCTGCAAGAATCATCCCAATTATAGGCATAAGTATATCTTTTACAAGAGAATTCACTATTGATGTAAAGGCTCCACCAATGATAACACCTACTGCTAGATCTATTACGTTTCCTCTTGAAATAAAAGTTTTAAACTCACCTAAAACTCCTCCAACTTTTTTAACACTTTTATTATTTTTAATATCTTCAACTCTGTTTGTAGCTCCCAATATAAAACATCTCCTTTGTTTAAATATAGCTATAACTTTATATTATTGGCGAAGGGGTGTCAAGGCTAAGATATATGCTATTGTTTTATATTGAAGTTATATGTACTTTAAATTCTTTATTTTATTCTTCAGTAAATTCGAACAAATCACCTGGCTGACAATGTAGAACTCTACAAATGGAATCCATCGTCTCAAACCGAATTCCTTTCATTTTACCAGTTTTTAAATTTGAAAGATTTACATTTGTCATTTCAAGCAATGTAGCTAATTCATTTAAAGATATTTTTCTATCTGCCATCACTCGGTCTAATCTTATAATAATCGCCATAGATCTCTCCATTCTAATTTTAATTTTTTAATAAGTATTTTTTTGAATAAACTACACTATGTGATCTATATCTTGTTGCAAAACACAACCATATTTAAAAATTTCAGATATAATCCCGAACATTACACCAATAGAAAGAATATAAAAATTTAAAGAAGAAAATTCAAAGGTTACGTACTGAAAAACAACGATTGAAGAAACTATATTTACTCCTACAGGTAATAATACTACAAAAAAGCTTAATATAGCTATAGTTCTTAATCTGAACACATTATTCATTGAAAATGGCGTTATACCTTTTCTTACTTTGCTAAGCATACCGTATAATAGAATAAATATAATTTCAACCAAAATACTTTCCACAATGCCATTCAAATTATCTATAATTATATTAGCTTTTATATTCATTTTTCCTTTTTCATCAAGTCTGCCATAATTATTATAATCTACTGGATAATATTGTTTACCATCAATATATAAATAATAGTTATATGTTTTATTTATAGTATCTGTAGGCCCTAATTTCACTGAAAAAGACGAATTTTCCATATGATAATATTGATTTATTTGATCAATATGTATCAAAATAGCTAAACTACAAAGGATGCAAAATATCCCCAAAATTATAGTATCCACTTTAATTCTTTTTTGTAATGATTTCATATTCTTATTCACAATATACCCCCCACTAGTATTTTAAAATTTATAATTTCTTTATTTGTATTTAAGCTTATAATACCACTTTAATTAAATATATTCAATAAATAATTAAAGCAATACTTTAATTATTTATACCAATACTTTTATTTGTGTTTTAAAAGCTACGATGTGGATGGTAATTCTAAAAATAAAAAACACTACAACCAATATAATTACTTGGAAGCAGTGTCGCATATTACAACCTTTTTATCTTATATATTTAGTAAATACCTTTTTCATCTAAATCTAAACCCAACTATTTTTCAATTTGTGATTTATTTTCAAACAAAGCATCAAAAAGTTGTTTATTATCATAAATTTCCAGCATTTAAATATCTTTTTGTATATGGGCAAGCCTCTATACACTTTCCGCACAAGGTTATCTCTTTATTTATTGCTGCAGCTGCGATTTTCCTTGCAGTTTTTCTACATTTTAATGCATCAAAAATATGATCACGGTCACTATCTTTTTCCCACACCTTCCCTGAAATTGCACCAGCTGGACAAGCATTAGTGCATACATCACAATTTAGACAAGGGACCTCTTTCACTTTATCACTTGTTGTTAGTGCTGCATTTGTAAGTACAGAAGTTAATCGAATAGCCGAACCAAACTCTTCTGTAACTAATAACGCGCTTTTACCTATCCATCCGATACCTGCATTTACAGCTACTGTTTTATGTGGCATAATCGTTTGAAAAATACCATATTCCTTTGTACTTTCAACTGTCTGTGCGTAAGCTTTATATCCTTTACTAGTTAGATATTGCTCACAATAGAGAGCTAGGCTATCTAATTTTTCGTTTAAATTATAGTATGTATTATAGTAATCTATTGTTGGTCCTCCTGAAATGCCTTTTACTATATCTCTTGGTATCTTAATTGCAATAGAAATTCCAAAAGGAAGTTCAGGAATAGTAAAATATTCCTTTTCTGAATCTTGTGTAGCAAGAGTAGATAATTCGCATTTTTTATATAAGCCATCAACTTTCGCAAATCCTACCAAGGAAGCACCCATTTTTAAAAGATTTTTTTTTAATTGTTCCATTAATGTATCCCCTTTTAAAATTATTTAAATAGGCATCACTCATTCTAAAATTTACATAATTCTATTTCTTTTAATAATACTATATCATAATAAGTTTTTTGATATAAAAGTTATTTTTTTATTATTGTGCAGTAAACGATGTTTCCGTATTATATGTATTATTATTAAATATTACATCAATATCAATATTAACAGTAAATCCTTCCTTTGCTCTTCCTATCCTAAATTTAAGCGGAGTACCTACTGTTCCATCATATTCAGTATCTTTCGACGAATAATGACATATTGCTTTAAAACTTGCTCCTGATGGTCCATTTACTATTAATGTTTCTTCTGAATTATCCTTTGGAGAAGGATTGCTCACCTTTGCTGAAACAGAAACATTATCAGATTTTTGACTTTGCTGAGTTGTACTATTCGATTGTATAGATTTGTTAGTTGGAGATGTTTGTGTAATATTTTCTTGTTGAATTTGATTTTTGACTACATTCTCTGTAGTATTGCTTTGATTTTGAGTTGTATTATTAGCAATTAGTATTTTTTTATTTATTTTTGCAACACTTACCGACTTTTTATTAGTTATTGTAGTTTTAGCAATCTTTTGAGAGTTTGTACTTTGCTGTGTTTCAGTATTAGGTAATAATTTAATTCCAAAGCAAAGTATCAATAATGATATTATTGTAAAAGTTATTGCATCTTTTTTTCTTGTTTTAAAAGCCTTTATGCCATAAAAGATAAGAAACGGTATAGCATCTATGACTAAAAAAATTCCTATGCCATTTATTACTTCAATTAAGCTAAATAGATAATAAACACTAGCAACAACACTTTTCCATCTAGTGCCTGTCCTAAATCCAGGAACAAAACCAAGTATTTTTTTCATGAAATCACTCCTAAATATATATTTTAATAGTTTTCAAATCTGGTGGTATCATTCCACATACTACTAAAATTATCATCATATCCTTTAGCAACATTAGAATCCTTTATCACAATAAAGTTTTCATCGTTTTCATCTGTAGCCGCATTAGTATAATTATAACTTCCAGTAGCAACTATAGAGCCATCTACAACAGTATACTTATCATGTAATAGTCCACTATGAGTATTAATCTTTATTGGTATTCCTGCATTTTTAATTTTTTCAAGTTCAACTTTTTGGTATCTATTCTGAGAGCATTCCCTGTCGCTCATGAGTCTTACATTTACGCCACGAGTTTTAGCTTGAATAATAGCATTTACAATATCAGCTTTAGTAAGTGAATAAATAGCTATATCTAAAGTTTTATTAGAGCTATTTATAAGATTTATTAATTGTGTATCTGGCTTAGTTCCTTCATTAGAAAAATAATATTGTATATTACTAGATGTACTTGACTCTGTATTTGTAGTTATGACTTTAACATTCTTCTCTACTTTTTTAGCGCTATATGGTTTAGTGCTACTACATCCAACTAATAATAAACAAGGTATAATAATTAAGCACAGCTTTTTCATCAGTTCACCTTCTGTTTTTATTTAATTTTCCATGTATGTTTTACTTAATTATAACAAATCAAAAATATTCTTACAATGTTGGCACAACAAAAAATGGTTTAAATATTTTTATAAGCTCCTTGCCTGAATATTATCTTCAATTCCTCCATTTCTGCTTCTAAAAATTGCTGAATTATGTTTCCAAACAATCTTTGTATTAGTCCATTTTTACCAACTAAGTCCGTTATATCCTTACACTTACTAAGTTCTTCATTTAAATCTATATTTGGCAACTGTATGTTATTCATATTGAACCTCCAAATAAAAAATATTTTGTAGTTATTTATTCCACAATTGGCAGCTAAACATACACTAAAAGAACATCCACAGATTTGATTTACACAAATCTGTGGATGTTCCCTTTTATAGTAATTATAGGCAAAACAAATTATGGTAATTTTGCTTGTATTCCTGATTATGATGCTGGATGCCATCTTTCCAATCTAACCGATTTATTCTGGAATTCAGAGCGATTAAGCTCAATTATGAATAAAGTAGATGCAATAACTATAGCTCATGCTTTACAAGCTATCGCTGAATATATTCAATTAAACTAATAACTTGGGTAGCTATGAA
>JAJXWJ010000144.1 GCA_021781655.1 Bacillota bacterium
CATATATGAAATACTTTTTAGAGCAGATAGGAATTAAATTTGATTAATTAGCTATTGGAAGTAATTATAGCTTATAAGGGTTAGTGCGCATAAACCTCGTAATTCTATAAGTTGCTTTTAATATATATACAAAAAAATAATAAAATGGTAAAATGAGAGGAGAATTTATTTATGAGTACAATGGCTTTACAATTACCAAGTAGCTTTGTGGATGTTGAGAGAGAGGAAATGGAATATGTTGATGGAGGCTATGTTAATATTATCGCTGATTGGCTTGCAGGTGCTATGTTAAATGTAGCATTTGGCGGTGTTGCAGATGGAATAGCAGGTAGTATTGCTGGCTTTATAAAAAAAGAGGGAGTGCAGCAAGCTGAAAAAATATTTACTGCGACTGTTGAAACTAGACTTGCAGGATGGGGATTACAAAGATTTAGTAGATTGGTGGGTCCTGCCGTTGGGTTAGCGATGTGTGCACTAGATATGGGTGGAACTATAGCTAGATTTATAGATGCTCATGATGCTTGTCCTAATAATGGTTGGATAACAATATAAATAATATTTAGAAGAATGTTTTTAATTTAATTATATGAAAATAGAATTCTACATTTTTGTAATCTAGAATTCTATTTTCATATTAAGCATATTATGTCAATTAAAATTTTGTATATAAGTGAATTAATATTACAAAAATCGCATATTATTTTTGGATAATTTGTTTTTTTATACTTGAAATTTATATTATATTCAGTTAAGTATCTACAGGAAAATACGATGGAGGTTAGGAGGAGAATATCTTGGGAAAAAAGGTGTTATCAAATTTTACAAAAATTATTTATATGTTATTTTTAATTGGAACTGTAATTGCATTGTTTATTGTATATAAGAATGTAGAGAATGGTATTGCAATTAGATTCTTATTTGTATATATGTTTTTTGGTTTCTTTGTTGTAATATATATCCTGTTTATTAATATTTTAAAATATATGAAGCATAAATGAATTTAGGATAAAATTGATGATATAAATAATTTTACATTTCATAGTCCAAAATTTTTTGTTTTGATGATAGATAGGAAGAAAAAATGAAAAAAATACAAAATTCAACTATAATAATTGTTTTTTTCTTTGTAATATTTTTGATCAATTTTTATTTTTTAAATAACAAGGTTAGTATAAATAATCGTGTATTAAATATAATACTATTAATCCTCAATTGTGTATTTTGCCTATTTATTGTTACTTTAATACATGAGCTGAGCCATCAGATAGTGGCAATCATATTGGGAATGAATTTATCAATTTTTGTATCTTACCCTTTTATAATATCAAAAAGAAGAGAACGTTGGAAAATTAATATTAATTTTGGAAATAAATTTAAATACTTGGGATTCATTATTCCTAATATTGCTCTTATTAAAGATAAAGAAGATTATAGTTTAAATGTAATGAAAGTAGCAATAACTACTATAGCTGGTCCAATAAGTAGTTTGTTATTTTTAATTTTGTGTTCATTAATTCCAGTATACTCTGGAAATTTTGCTTCAATTATAAGAATATTTATTATTATATCATTACTTTTGGTAGTATCCTCTTTGTTTTATGGTGATGGGCCAATGTTTTTATTGTTATTAATAAATAAAGAATATGCTATTAAGTCATTATTGTCCATGAACAATTATTCTAGCAATTATTTTCGAAATTTATATTTATATGAATATGCAAATAATAAATGTGAGGAAATTGATATTAAAAATGAAAACCAAAATAGGAGTTATCAATTTGAGATTCAAAGCTACATTATTTATAATCATATTTTACATGGGATGGTAATACATAATGAAACAGTTAAAAAGAATATAGAATGGTTGCTATGTTCAGAAATAGAATTAAATAAACTTAAACCAGAAATTATTTTATACATACATACAGTAATTGTTTACCTTGCAGTTATTAAAAAAGATTATAATTCAGGGAAAGAATTATATAGTAAAAATTTTCTCCAATACGAAGAAATATTAAAGAATCATTATTTAACTCAAAGAACAAGATACTTTTTGGGATATATAGATTCATTTGACAGAATAATTGATATATTAGAAAATTGTTTTGAATATAAGATTAGTGAAAATAAAATAAATATTGAAAAAGAATTATTATATAGAAGTAATATAAGGCATATAAATCAGTAATAATATGGTAAAAAAACTTAGTGCTATTCCATAAGCTATAGAATGGAGGTTAGATTATTCTTAGTGTGCTAAGGTTAAAAATCAAAGGAGGGCAACCAAAAGGATATAAGCGTAGAAAAAGATAATAAAAGGTATGTGATGCTCAAATAAAAGAATATATTATGGAATTAATTGATGGTGATGCTATAAACTATGGATATAGAAAAATAACCTATTATCTAAGAAAATATTATAATCTTACTATTAACCCTAAAAAAATTTACAGGCTTTGTAAAGAGTTTAACATACTTAAAAATCAAAGAGTGATTACCTATTATCAATCCCTTCGTTTTATTGAAAATCTTTATTTTCAATTTTAAATTCATCTTCAAAAATAACGTCTGATTTTCAAACGTGGGATTATTGTAATGGCCAACCATTGCTAGGATTGTGGAGACGTAGAACAGATGAAGCTAATATGTATACACAAGGGAATTATGAAAGAACATATCAAAATTGGTAATGTTATTTTGGGTAATTATTTTAAAAAGGCAGAACTATTTTTTGATTATATTGACATAAGAATTTTAATAGTATATTTATTGTATATGTATAGAGAAAATATTTCTAATAAGATTGTAATATTTATATTAAGAAGTGAGTTGATAATCAATATGAAAAGTAAATTTTAAATATTAAGTTCAATATTTATTCTATTAGTTGTAATTTTGAGTGGTTGCAAAACTCAACAAAATGTAACTAATTCTCAAGAAAGTAGAAAAACATTACAAGTATTCCAGTAGATCACTAGAGATCAAAATAATATTGGATTAGTACGAAATAGTAATAGCTCTATACCTGATATATATAAAAATTTAGATACTTCTAAAAGTTTGTTTGAACAAGGGTGTTATGATTATCAAGGAAATATAAATCAAAATATTGGAATTCTAATGAGCATATATAAAGTCGGAAATCAGATATTAGGTTCTTATATTTATGAGAGTCAAAATAAAGAAATTTCTCTAAAAGGAAAAAGCGGAGATAAAAATATAATATTATATGAATACGATAAGAATGGCAATAATATTGGGATTTTTGAAGGTAGTATGACAAGTGTAGATAAAATTACAGGACAATGGACTGACGGTAAAAAGACATTTCCATTTACATTAGTTATAAAAGATAATATTACTGGAGCAGAATATGGCAAAAGATATTCAAGTGTTGTTACGAAAGTAAGCGATAAAGATGTTGGAGATTTTGCAAATAGAATTAAGGATTATATCAGTAATAATGATAAAGAGAATGTTGCAAATTTAGTAGATTATCCTGTAACGTTAAAAGTTAATGGTGTAACTAATACAATTACAAGTAAAGATGATTTTATTAAAAATTATGAAGCAATTTTTACGGATAATTATAAAGAAACTATTAAAGGTTCATTCACAGAATATATGTTTGTAAACGACCAGGGAATTATGCTTGGAGACAGCACATATAATATGTGGATTAATGAGGAAAAGGACAAAAATAATAATATACAATTGATGATTACTGCTATAAATAATTAAAATTACTAAAAACTTGAATTGGCTTAGTATAGGAAGTAATTCAAGATGTTATTTACGTAATATATGTATATATGATTGATTATCCGATAAGTTCAGTTTATTATGAGAAGTACTAAACTGAACTTAGTTTTTGATTAAAAAATTGATATAAAACAAGGTGTAAAGTTTTTTGTACTAGCAACAGAATATGTTAGTTTAATAAGTAATTGAGGAATTTGAATAAAATGTTCAAATTTTATTCCAAACCAACACCTATAATATAAATTTCGTATTAAAATATCAATATTTTTTTCATCTTTAAATACATCTCATAAGATAGAGCAATTCTACCATTAAGCAATCTAGCAAATCCCGAATGAGAAATATTCAAAATTCTCATCATATCAGAATAGGTATAATTATTTTTATCTTTCCAGAGTTTAACTTTACTAATATAGTCACTGTAGTAAAGTTCATAGTATTCATGAAAATATCCTAAAGATTTATTATAAAATTCAGCTATAAGTTTGATGTTTTCTGGCTTTGGCATCACGTTTTCTATTTCCCATTTTTGAACCGTATCAAAATGAAAATTTAAAGTATGAGCGAATTGTTTTCTATCTAAATTATGACTAAGTCGTAATTTTATAAGCTTTTCAGCTAAAGTGTTTTCAGGATAGTTCTTAAAAAGCTCTTGATATAAGCCGAATTTTACAGGTGTAAAAATATTCCTAAAAGTCGCAGTTTGGTATAGTCTGCTGGCAGTAACTACGCCAGCAGCCCAAATCGTACCTTAATTCATTGTTTAGATCCAGTGTTTCTCTGTGAAAAGGTAGCATATACGAATATTGACGAGTCAGTAAATATTCATGAAGCTGTTAATAGTACTATTACAGGAAGTAAAGGTGTTGGAGGAGTACAGACTAGGGGAAAGTGCAGGAGTGGATTCCCTCGTTCGGTTTATATTTAAAGTAAAGAAAGTAGAAATGAAATAGTATCAAAAAAATCCAATATTTTTCAGAAAATATTGGATTTTTTTGTGATAAATATGATTTAAAATATTACTATTTTGATAGGAGAATTTAAGAAATAAATAATATTAGAAGAAATATGTGAGAAAGAGGTATTATTTTTAAATCTACATTGTT
>JAJXWJ010000056.1 GCA_021781655.1 Bacillota bacterium
TTGCATTAAAATGATGATAGCATACAATAAATTAAAATCTAATAATAAATATATTTTCCAGAAAGAAAAAAATATAAAAATCAAGCTAAGTTAGAGATTATACTAACTTAGCTTGATGGCTATGGGGTCACTCCCATTGTTATCAGCACATACAAAATTATTGTTTGCTAAAGCCTTAATTGTCGATTGTTGTGTCGGAGTTACTGACTGTGCTTTAAACACATTAATTAATGGGTTATTTGGCATAAAATTAGTTGTTGTAGCCATGCTCCATTTTGAAGAAATTGTTGCATAACTATCATTGTTTAAATCCGGAATCGCTCCAACATAGTTATTATACAGGCCCCAATTACCGCCATTTTGAAAATCTGTACTTGACCTTCTGTTTTTATAATCCCAGTTAGACCAATTTATACCGTTTGCATCAAGTGCTGATAGCCATGTTTCCCAAATATCATTATAGGAATACCAACAAAACTCACCAGCATAAACCGGTACATTCCAATTAGCTTTGTAAGTTTTTAAAGTATTAAGTGCATTTGTCATAGCTGTAAATTGATCACTCCAATTATTCCAATCTGTCATTTCATATGGATGAGTTTCATACATTACATTTGTCCAACCATAAGTTGAAGGTGCTGCAATATTATTAAAATCAAAAAATGCTTCCATTACTATTAAATGGTCTTTATCAATAGCACGTACTGTATTGTATAAAGAATTATACATTTGTGAATTTGTAAAATTTGAATTGTTGCTTACCGGCTCATTCATTAAATCATAACCAGCGATATCTGGATTTCCATTATAATGTGTAGCTATACCTTGCCATATAGATGTTACCCAACTTTGATATGTTGTATTTGTCCAATAATCATTATGTCCTAATCTACCACCACTTTGCCAACCATCATCACATCCTGGAACTCCGTGAAGATCAAGAAGAACATATATTCCTCTTTGAGAACATTCACTAACGAGCTTATCTAACTGTGTAAATGCATTGGGTTTCCAAGAACCATCTCTATTTAAAAATGTTTCCCAATATAATGGAACACGTACTAGATTTAATCCCATATTTTTTATGTTGTCAAGATCACTTTCCTGAATCCAAGCATTTTCATAGGTTGATAATAAACTATCCGCACCATTTGTTCCAAAACGACTTTGTAGCTTGCCAACAGTGTCATACATGTCTGAAACGTATACATTAAAATCACTGATTGACCACCAATTGCCTTTGCTTCCTTGTTCAAGCACTAGTATATACCTTGCTGTTCTACCATTCCCATCTAAAGAAATATCTATCTTTTGTGAAGTTGAAGTTCCACTGCCATAATTATCCCAGGTTACTCCATCCGTTGAACCTTGAACCAAATAGCTAGCAGGGCTATCTCCTGTATATGATCCTGCATCAATTGTTATTTCATCAAAATGTTGAACTGAACCCATATCAACCTTAAACCATTGACCATTTGTCTGCGCAGTTCCTGTTGTCCACCTTGAATTTATATCACTATCTATAGCATAACTTGGAGAATTCCCTGCAGCAGTTGGTCCTGCTGTAGCAACCCAACTACTTCTATCTAATGCTGATTCTCCCTCAGGAGACATCCATCCCTCCAAAAGATTCCAAGAACCAAGGTTAGTACCATGTAAATTTACTATGGATCCATTTCCATAATTATTTTTTAAATCTTGTCCATTTGCCTTAATAAAGTCAGTATTGCTAATCGCCTTTGTCACAACATTTGAAGTAGTAGCTGCTTTAATCGTTTTCGGGATGGAAACACCTACACTAACCACTGCCAAAGAAACTGCAGTCATGAACGATAACACTTTTTGCATTTTCATTATTAACCCCTCCATAATTTTTTTTGCAATTTAATTGTCTTGTTAAAATTCATTCGCATGTATACTATACATTCTAATCATTTTAAATATATCAAATCGTATACATAAAGTAAATACCTTTTACATCATTTTTGAAAATTATTAAATGTATTTCGAAATTCTTTGTAAAATATTACAAATGAGCATTTATAAATTCCAATTTACCTCAAACAATAAAGGTGGTAGTAATGCATGTGAAAATCACAATTCATGCATTACTACCACCTTTATTATATTATTCTAATTGTTACATTTTACCAAGCTAAATAACTTTGCATACTTATAATTATAAACAACTCTAGATACATTAAAAATATCTCCGTTAGATAAATAACATTCATCTTCTATAATTAATGCTGGTTCCCCAACCTTTAAATTTAAAAGGGTACTAGCCTCTTTATCTAATTTTTCACAGCTTATTATTTTATCTGCAAACGCAAAATTTAGCTTCAAATCGTTTTTAATATATGAATATATTGAATCCTCAGCTATCTCATTATTTAAATAGTATATAATATCTTTATTATAGTATGCATATTCAACTGCAAATAAATCACCTTTTACTATACGTAGCCTAACTACCTCATAAATTGGGGTACCATTTTTACATTTGAATTTTTCAGTAAGTTTCTCATCAGCTTCTACTATCTTAAGACTTATAACTTTTGTTTTTACATTTTCTTTACCAAATTCACCCTGTAACCCTTTAGTTTCTATTAGAGTTAAACACCCCTCTCTTTTGCTTCCTCTAACAAAAATACCACTTCCTTGAACCGGATATATAAATCCTAATTCAATTAAAATATTAATGGCATTCCGTACGCAATATCTTGTAACATTATATTCAGCCATGAGTTTATCTTCTGTTGGTAATTTCCCATCCTCATGATATAAACCATTTTCAATATTTTTTTTGAGTATCTCAGCTAAATCTATATACTTCATTTTTTCACCTCACGAAGAAAATTCAAATAAATCGAATTTATTTTAACATATCTAATATGAAAATAAAAGGATTTGTGAGAAAGGTAATACCTATTATCCTCCACAACAACTTACTTATTCATTGTATATATTGCATATCGCATAATATTGTTAGCATATACTTCAGGAAGACCTTTTGAAGTTAAAAAATCGTTGATTATTTTTTCTATAACAAAAACACCTCCAGTATGTTTTTTATATCCATACTAAAGGTGTAATTAAAATACTTTTTTCAGCTTTATCCTTCCCATTCTTCAGGGAATTCTGCATTGTGGTAAACGTCTTGAACGTCATCGTCGTCTTCAAGCTTATCGATAAGCTTTTGAACTTTTTCTGCGTCTTCCATGTTAAGGGCAGTGTATGTATCTGGTATCATTGTTAGTTCTGCCGTTAAGAATTCATAACCAGCAGTTTCAAGTGCTTCTCTAACTGCTCCAAAGTCTTCTACTGCAGTTGTTATTTCAAAAACTTCTTCTTCAGCGTTAAAATCTTCTGCACCTGCATCAAGTGCTGCCATCATAACTTCATCTTCATCTAGTCCATCTTTTCTTTCAATTACTATTTGACCTTTTCTTTGGAACATAAAAGATACACAGCCAGTTGAACCTAAATTCCCATTACTTCTATCAAAAATATATCTAACATTACCAGCAGTTCTATTCTTGTTATCTGTTAAAGTATTAACTATAACTGCTACACCAGCAGCACCATAGCCTTCATAAACTATTTCCTCATAGTTTACCCCATCAAGTTCTCCAGCACCTTTTTTTATAGCTCTTGTTATTGTATCTTGAGGCATGTTACTTGCCTTTGCTTTTGCAATAACATCTCTTAACTTTGCATTAGTATCAGGGCTTGAACCACCAGTCTTAACTGCTACTGCTATTTCCTTACCTATTTTAGTGAAAACTTTACCTCTTTTTGCATCGGCCTTACCCTTTTTTGCTTGGATATTATGCCATTTTGAATGTCCTGACATCTTATTTCCTCCTAATCTATGTTCAATTTACTAATCTTAATGTTGAATTTTCTTAAATATTATATCATAGAAAATAATTTATGTTCAATTAATTGTAATTATTTATTCTAAAAACAATCTATTTTCATTTTTAAAATAATACTTTTCTTGTTCTATTTTGAAAAAGCAACTGCCAGATGATACTTGTACTACAGTGTTTTTAATTTTATCTAATTCAGTTGTTTCGCAAAATACAATAGCATTAACTTTATCTGTATACTCTATGTTCTCAATGTGCCAATTTTTTTGTTCAAAAGCATATTGCAGCTTTCCAAGGAGTTCATAACTCACTTTAATATCAACTCTAACTCCTAAAACCTTTTCAACAATATCTCCTTCTTTAAGAGCCATTGAAGCTGCTTTTGAATAAGCTCTTGCCAGTCCTCCTGTTCCTAAAAGAATTCCACCAAAATATCTAGTCACTACAACAACTACATCAGTTACATTAATTTTTTTAATGGTCTGAAGCATAGGTATCCCTGCCGTTCCTTGTGGTTCTCCATCATCGTTATACCGTTCAATATTAAACTTTTCTCCAATTACATATGCGTATACGTTATGCCGAGCATCCTTATTTAACATATTTACCTCTTCAATAAACGCCTTTGCCTCTACTTCTGTATAAACTCTCCTTGCACGTCCAATAAATTTTGATTTCTTTTCTTCAAATTCAAAATATCCATCATTTCTAATTGTAAAATAACTCATATAACATCCTTCTATTCATTAACAATTTTTAAATACTCTTCACAGGCATTTTTTATGTATTCTTTATTTGTTTTTTCTTTTATTTTTATTATTTTTTCTTTAGCAGATTTAATTTCATTTTTAATTAATGCTTTTATCGCATAAACTATAACTTGATCATTTTCATCATCTAAGACTCTTAAAAGTGTACTTTCAAAGCTTTTATCTTTAATTTTACCAATAGCAGAAACAGCCATTCGCCTAACATTCACCGATTTGTTAACAGCTGCCTTTATGAGAATACTTTTTTGATTTTTATCTTTCAACTCTCCAATAATCCAAATAGCAGTTTCCTTATGTTTACTTGTCATACTAGCATAATTTTCATTTATAAATTTCAAAAGTTCTTCTTTTCTTTCATTTTCCATAGTGGATAGTAAGGTTAGCTTTTCCTGTTTAACCGAACTTGCAATATTGTCTAAAAGTTCACTACAATTTTTACTTAAGGAAAGTATTCTGTATTTTATTTTCCCATTTATAACGTGCTTTTGAACTGCTGCTTCTTCTATATTTCTTATTTTACTTATCACTTTAATGGACTTACCTTCTAAATATAAATAATATGAAATTTGCTCCTCGGAAAAACTATCTATATCATCCCAATTAAAGTTTATTAATCCACTTCTCATTTAAACCACCTATTTTAAAATTTTATCTATAACTTCAAGCCCTTTTCTTATTTTATATTGATCAGTCTGCGAATAACCTATTCTGAAAAAATCTAGTCCATCATCATATTTTTTATAAAACATGACTCCTGGCGTTATTAATACCTTCTCATTTTTGCATTTTTTAAACAATAAATCCGATTTTATTTTAATTTTTTCATTGATTTTTAAATAAAAATTTAATCCTCCACCAGGGCTAATAAAAGAAACTTTATCCCCTAAAATATTTTTTATTAAATCTTCCATTAATGTATATCTTATAAAATATTCATTTTTAAGCTGGTTTATATATTCTCTCCAATAGCCTTTAATTATATATAAATCCAAGGCCCTTTGCATAAGACTTGAAGTTGATATATCTGTGTTAACCTTTGAATTTTCTATCTGATCTTTAATATTTTTAGGAGCAATCAAGTATCCAAGCCTTATGCCTGGCAAAAATATTTTTGAAAAGCTCTTTATATATATTACTCTATTATATTTATCTAAACTTTTAAAGCTTTGATACTGTATGTTTTGACTATATATAAGTTCAGACAAGTAGTCATCTTCTATAATATAAAAATCATACTCCTTTGCAAGTTTTAAAATTTTCTTCTTTTTTTCTAAACTATATGATATACCTGTTGGATTTTGAAAATAGCTCATAGTATAAAAGCATTTTATGTAACTTTTTTTTAATACATTTTCAAACTCTTGTATATTGATTCCATCATTATCCATATCTATTTCAAATATGTTTGAGCCTCTAAAGGTAAACACCGATAATGCACCGCTATAGGTTGGTTTTTCTATAATAACATTATCATTAATATTCAAAAGTGCTTTAGAGGCTATGTCTATACCTTGCTGTGCACCGGATACGATAATAATATCATCTATGGCTACTTTATCTTGCCAAAAAAATCTACTTATGCTTTTCCGAAGTCCCTCAAAGCCTAAAGCTTCTTGAAAAATCAATGCATCCGTTCCATCTCTATCTATTACTTCATTTATTACTTCTTTAAAACTGTTTATTGGAAATAACTCAGTGCTAGAAGATTCGCCAGCAAAATCTATATATTGTTTAAGTTTTAAACCAGATATTTTTTTAAAGGTATCCGAGTATTCTTTTTTAAACCTTTTATTAATTTCTCTTTTCTTCGCATAAGTTCCACTGCCCATCTTTGATGAAGCATAGCCTTCCGCTTCCAATTTTTTATAGGTGCTGACTATAGTATCGTTATTTACTCCTAAAAATTTTGCAAGTGCTCTTATAGTCGGCATTTTTTCTCCATCTTTAATTAAACCCTTATCTATCAAAAATTTTATTTTATTTGCAACTTGAATATATTTAGGAACTTCTTCTTTAAAATCAACTTTATAAATTTCCAAATGAAATCACTTCCGATACTATAACATAAATTGTAAATACTTATTATAAATTTCCTCATTAACTTCGGCTACAATTTTTGTTCCTTCTTCTAAAAATTGTTCTTCTAATACTTTTGAATTTCTGTGTAGAAAAGCTACATTACTCTGCTTATCGTATGGTATCATGTAACTTATTTTTTTTAGTTTATTCGGCACCATATCACATATTTTTTGAAGTAGTTTATCAAGATTAATATCGTTTTTTGCAGATATATCTAAAATTTCCATATTTTTATACTTAGTTTTTACTTCTGTTACTATATTTACATTTGCTTTATCTATTTTATTAAGAACCATTATTATAGGCTTATCTGTGGCACCTAATTCATTTAATACTCCTTCTACAGCATCAATTTGCTCTAGTGCAAATTCATTTGAAGAGTCTATAACATGAATTAATAAATCTGAATAAATTACCTCTTCCAAAGTGGATTTAAAGGCTTCAACTAAATCATGTGGAAGTTTTCTAACAAAGCCTACAGTGTCAGTTAAAGCAGAAACCCTGTTATCTGGCAAAATAATTGCTCTTGTTGTTATGTCTAATGTAGCAAAAAGCATATCTGCCTCCAGTACATTTTCTTTTTTATTTATATCTTGTGGTGCAGCTACTAAGCAAAGTTTATTTCTAAGCGTAGACTTACCTGCATTTGTATAGCCTACTAAGGAAATTTTGGGTATCCTATTACTACTTCTTCTTTCTCTTTGAACTTCTCTATTTTTTCTAACCTTTTCTAATTCCTTAGTTAATTCATATACTCTTTCTCTTATATGACGTTTATCTATTTCTAATTTTTTTTCTCCAGGACCTTTTGTTCCTATTCCACCTCCTGTTCTTGAGAGAATAGCTCCAAGACCAGTTAGCCTTGGCATTCTATATTTTAGTTGAGCAAGCTCAACTTGAATTTTAGCCTCTCTACTCCTTGCCCTTTTAGCAAAAATCTCTAAAATAAGTGTTGTTCTATCTATTACTTTTACTCCAAATATTTCTTCTAGATTTCTTACTTGAGAACCAGCCATTTCATCATCAAAAATTATAAGATTTGCACCTAAACCTTGCTTTATTAAATTTATTTCTTCAACCTTTCCGCTTCCAATAAAAAGAGCGGTGTCTATTTTATCTTTTTTTTGAAGTACAGTAGTTAAGCATTTTACATCACAGGCTTTAGCAAGCTCAGAAAGTTCATTTAAACTTTCCTCGCTGTCGATTCCTACTAAAATAGCTCTCTCAGAATCATCTTCCACTAATGTATCACTTTTTAAAGTTTCCTCAATGTATTTAAGTTTTTGTAAAAAATTATAATTTATAGTGTTTCCTATGCTTATTGGTCCTACACATTCGAATCCTAAATAATCATTGTAAACATCACAAAAACCAATTGATGCATCTTTAATTACACCCTCTAGTACTCCAACAGCCACTATACAATCAAGCTTTAAAGAGGTAAGAGCTGAGAGGTCAATAGCTGACAACCTAGAATTGCCATTTGGATGAGTATGAATTACTCTTACACCTGAAAGTTTCTTTTCCTTTATATTTATAACGGGCATTTCAACTGTTGAACTATCACCTATTGCCACACTTATTACTTTTCCTTTTCTGTCTATTGCTACACTTATTTCTCTATTCAATATACTAGTGGCATAACTTATAACCTCAACTAATTCTTCTGTTAATATATCGTATTTAGGTATTTTCATATCATATATTTCATCAAGTTTTGCAAGAAGAGAGTTTTTTACTCCATCTATGTTACCTGTAACCATTTTATCAATCCTCATTTTCTACATTATTCTTGTTCTATTAATTTTATACTATGAATATATCAATGTAAATAATTTTTAATTACTGTGCTGGAAGTTTAAAGCCTGCATTGTTTAATTTCATATCTAAAATACCACTAGGTATTTTTCCTACGATAATCGTCTCAGCTATAGGAATTGTAGTACAAGCTGAAACTTCGCTAAATTTTGTAGCAACTATTATTTTTAAATTTGTTTTTACTTGCAAATAAATTATATGCCTAGTTTGATTTATACCTGCAGATTCAAATTTTGAAATATATTTTGTTTCCACATTTCCAATCGGTTCTGCTTTAACTAAAATTTCTGGTCCAAGATTTGAAATAATATTATTTTTAAAAATATACCCCAAAGGAACTTTAATATCTAATCCATTTAACTTCATCAATTTTTTTTGTGAAGAAAGGGAGTATTCGCAAGCAAATTTATTTAATTTCATCGTATTAGCCTTTATTAAAACAATATTGCCATAGTTATCTTTTTCTATTCTAATATAATCATCATAGTTAAAATTGTTATAACTTTCTAAAAATGAGTTGTTTAATATTAATATTATGTGCTCTTTTGCTTTCATTTCAGAAGTAATCATTATTGTTGGTAAAATAATCTTATCCAATTCATAAACTGACAAACTGAAAATTAGTAAAATTATACTTAAAACTATTATTATTTTAACCTTTTTTTCAATTTTAATTTTAATCATCTCTCTATTAAATACCTGTACTACAATACTTATTAAATTTTTGTAGATAAATTACATAAATTGGTATATAATTAAATTATAATTGCTTTTTAAAATTTATTAAGAAATTATTAAATAAACATAACAATATAATTATCAATTTTAACAATAAAAAATTTGTGCTATAATTAAATGGCATTTAAATATGATATATTCTGCTTATAAGTAGAGAGTAGAGTAATTATATTTTTTTACAAATTCAAGGAGGCTAGTTTATGGCAAATTCTACAAATGGTAAAAATGTCACAAAAACAAAATCTAATATAAAAAAAACTAATAAAAAAAGTAAAAAAAAGAATCCCGTTTTAAGATTCCTTAAAATATTTTTTATTTCCCTTATTTCAATTATCATTTTATCATCAGTTGCAGCCTTTGGCGTAATTATGGCAATGATTAAAACAGCACCACCTCTTGATGTAAATGGTACAATATTAAATTTAAGTCAACCTTCAGTACTTTACGATGACAGTGGTCAGGTAATGGATACTGTAATTACAGCTCAGAAACGAACAGTCGTTTCAATAAAAAATGTTCCTGCAAATCTTCCCCATGCTTTTGTAAGTATAGAAGATGAACGTTTTTATCAACATGGTGGTATAGACATCAGAAGAATTATAAGTTCAGCCTTTGAAGATGTACTTAACAAAATACATAAAACAGGAAATATTCAAGGTGCTTCAACAATAACCCAAGAGTTAATTAAACAAAGAATGTTTTTAAATGATTCTTTGACCAATAGAATCGACTTTAAAAGAAAGGTTCAGGAAGCATATTTAGCCGTAGAGCTTGAGAAGGTTTTAACAAAAGACCAAATTTTAGAAGCTTATATGAATACTATATTTTTAGGTGGTCAAGCAAATGGCATTGAAGCTGCTTCAGAACAGTACTTCAATAAAAATGTAAAAGATTTGAATCTCGTTCAATGTGCTTTTATAGCTGGTTTAGCACAAAGTCCCTCTGCTTATTATCCTTTTTCAACAGCAAATGAAAAAGACCACAGCTCTTATATCAATAGAACCAAAACCGTACTTGATAAAATGTATCAAAATGGTTATATCAACAGCACCGATTATAAAAATGCTTTAAAGGATACTTCAAATAATAACTTTGGTTTTTCACAAAACACTAAAAATAACGACAACTATAATTTCCCTTGGTTCTCAACCTATGCTGTAGATCAAGTTAAAGCTGGTTTAAAGGCACAGTATGGTTATACAGATGAACAAGTTAATAGCTTAATTTTAAATGGTGGTCTTAAAATATATACTACTATGAATAGAAGCCTTGAAAATTCAGCCCAAGCAATAATAAACAATAATAATTCTTATGGTGAGACTTTGACCGATAAATCAGGTATAGTGGAGCCACAAGCCTCTGCAACTTTAATTGATTATCATACTGGACAAATTAAAGTAATAATTGGAGGACGAGGAAATCAACCCCCAGGCTCTTGGAACAGAGCTGTTACTACAGGAGATGTAAAACCAGTAGGTTCTAGTATAAAACCTCTTACTGTTTATTCACCTGCAATTGAAAATAAAATTGTCACTGCTACTACAACAGTTTTAGATGGACCTTTTGATGCTGCATTTGAAAACAAATATAATGGCTACAATCCTACCGACGATGGTGGTGGATATGAAGCCCCAGGAATGCAAACTATAGCTACAGCAATAACCCGTTCAATAAATGTTATTGCTGTAAAGGTTGAAGATGAAGTTGGACTATCTACTGGTGCCTCTTATGCAGATAAATTTGGTCTAAAATTATCATCTGCTGATAAAAATAGTATTGCTGCTTTATCACTTGGTCAGATAAGTGGATCTAACACCCTTACTATGGCTGCTGCTTATGGTGTTTTTGGAAATAATGGAATGTATGTTTCACCAATAGCCTATACAAAGGTTGTAGATGATAAAGGTACTGTACTTTTACAAAGTTCATTTAATACAAGAAAAGTAATTTCACCACAAACAGCTTATGTTATGTATAACTTATTAAAAGGGCCAGTTTACGATCCAAGTGGAACAGGTACTAATGCCAATATAGGTGATATGCCTGTTGCCGGAAAGACAGGTACTACAACCGACTCCCTTAATTTATGGTTTTGTGGTTTGAGTCCGTACTATTCTGCAGCCGTATGGATGGGTGATGATGAACCTCATCCTAGAACTTTAAGTTCGATGGGAGACAACAGTAATACTACAGCAGGAATTTGGGGGCAAATTATGAAAGTAGCTTCTAAAGGTCAGCAGGTTAAAGATTTGACACCACCAGAAGGAGTTACTTCTATGAATAATGAATATTATATTGATGGTACTGCTCCAGTTGCTACAACGTCTAGCACTACCACTACTAATACAAATAGTGCTCCTCCACAGGCTAATAATACTACTAACACTACACCACCTGCTACTAACAATACTACACAGGCTACGACACCACCTGCTAACAATACTACACAGGCTACAACACCACCTGCTAACAATACTACAACACCTAGTAACAATACTCCAACAACTAATAATACTAATAATACTAATGCTACATCGCCTGCTAATAATTCTACACCTACTAAATAATACTCATTAGAAATTACAATAAATAAAGGAGCCACAGAATCAGTATGAAAAATATACTAATTCTGTGGCTCCTTTAAAACGTAATTTTTCAGTGGGCACGCCCAAACCCCTAGCATAGGGTAGTAGTGAATTTCAGTTTCCGTCACCTTCATTTTAGAGTGATTAATCTTAGTTCATGAGGATACATGGGCACGCCCAAACCCCTAGTATAGGGTCGTGGTGAATTTCAGTCTCCGTCACCTTCATTTTAGAGTGATTAATCTTAGTTCATGAGGATACATGGGCACGCCCAAACCCCTAGTTAGTTTACTTTTTTGTTTTGGGGTTGAAGATTAGGGACATTAGGTATCCAAAGATTATTGATGCTGTTATACCTCCTGAAGTGCCTTTAATTCCACCGGTAAAGGCTCCTATTAATCCTTTTGTATCTATTTCCTTCATAGTAGCTTTTGCAAGTGAGTAACCGAAGCCTGGTAGTGGTACAGTAGCTCCTGCTTTTCCAATTTGAATTACAAAATCATAAACATTTAAAAATCCTAATATTACTCCTATGGTTACAAAACTAACCAAAATTCTTGCAGGGGTTAATACTGTCTTATCCATTAGAATCTGTCCTATTACACAAATCAAGCCACCGACTACAAATGCCAATATATATTCCATCTAACTCACACTCCATATTCAATTGCTACTGCATGTGCTATTCCAGGAATAGTTTCTCCCTGCAAAGAAGAAGTTGTGCTTAATAATGCACCGGTAGATAAAATCAATACCTTTTTTAAGTCACCCTTTAACATTTTTTTATATATATATCCACAATCCACAACAGCTGAACATCCACAACCGCTTCCACCTGCATTAGCTGATTGCTTTTCATCAAATATTTCTTCACCGCAATCTATATATTTACTTTCAATATCATAGCCATATTCTTTTAATAATTTAAGTGTTATCTTTTTGCCGTATCTGCCAAGATCTCCTGTGGCTATCAAATCATAATCCTTTGGAGTCCTTCCTGTATCCGCAAAATGCTGCTTTATAGTATCGATTGCCGCTGGTGCCATAGCAGCTCCCATGTTATTCACATCATTTATTCCATAATCTTTAACTTTACCTACTGTTACATACGATATATATGGAAAGTTACCTTCTTTTCCAAGAAGCATTGCACCTGCGCCTGTTACTGTCCAATGAGCAGTAGGATGCCTTTGATTTCCATACTCTAATGGAAATCTAAACTGCCTTTCTGCCGAGGAAAAATGAGATGAGGTTGCTGCTATTGAATAATTTATGTATCCGCCATCCATAACCATAGCAGCAAGACTCAATGATTCAGTCATTGTGGAACATGCACCATATAATCCAAAGAAAGGTATATCTAGATCTCTAGCTGCAAAATTTGAAGAACTAATTTGGTTTAGTAGATCTCCTGCAAATAAAAAATCAATCTCTCTCTCTTTTAACTTTGCATTTTCTATACATTTTGTAATTGCGTTATACAAAATACTGCTTTCTGCTTTTTCGTAACTCTTCTGACCATTTAAATCATCTTTTAAAATCAAATCAAAAAATGAACTTAAAGGTCCTTCTCCTTCCTTTGGTCCAACTACAGAAAATGCAGAAATTATTTTAGGCTTACTTTCAATTTTTATAGATTGTTTTCCAATTTTTTTGCCCAATTTATCACCTGCTTACAAAATAATATACTATACCTAAAATTACTGAGGATCCTATTCCATAAACAAGAACAGGACCTGCTATAGTAAACATTTTTGCTCCTACACCAAGAATAAAACCTTCCTTTTTAAATTCTATTGCGGGAGAAACGATAGCATTAGCAAAGCCTGTTATTGGAACTACAGTGCCAGCTCCTGCAATACTAGCTATTTTGTCGTATATGCCTATTCCAGTCAATACAGCACCTATGAAAACTAATGTTATTGTAGTCCAAATTCCTGAATCATTCCTTGAAATTCCAAAATAAATATAAAGGTTTTGAAAAAACTGTCCAATATCACAAATAAGACCACCAACTAAAAAGGCAAATATACAATTTTTAATTAATGAAGTCTTTGGTTTACTTTCATTTGTAGCCTTATGAAATTTTTCTATCATTTTCTTTTCTCTAGATGTCATATTTTCTTTTCCTTTCAGTTAAATTACGATGTTATTGTTTACTATTTTATAATTTTAATGCATAAAAAAAAGTGTGTCTTTCCACACTACTCAATGAGCTTTTTCTTCATAAACTTTAATACCCTTTTTTCTATTCTAGAAACTTGTACCTGACTTATTCCAAGCATTTTTGCAACCTGAATTTGAGTTTTATCTTTAAAATATCTTAGCAAAATTACTTGTTTCGACTTTTTGTCCAGATTGCTAAGTGCTTCTTTTAGTGCTATTCTATCAACAACTTCTTCTCCTTCGTCATTTTTACCGCTTAGTTTATCTATTAACATTACTGGTGAACCTTCTTCTTGATGTATGACATCATATAAATATTGAAGTCCATACGCTGCTTCTGTTGCAAATATTATTTCTTCTACATCTATTCCAGAAAACTTAGCTAACTCTTCGATAGTAGGCTCTCTATTTAATTCTTTTGTTAACTTTTCTTTGTCATAATGAATTTTTTTAGCGTTATTTTTCACACTTCTACTTATTTTTATTATTCCATCATCTCTTAAAAATCTTTTAATTTCTCCCATTATCATAGGTACTGCATAAGTTGAAAATTTAACTTTATAATTTATATCGAAATTATTTACTGCTTTAACAAGTCCCATACAACCAATTTGAAAAATATCATCGTATTCATAACCTCTATTTAAAAACTTTTTGCTTATTGACGAAACTAGTGGCAAATTTTTTTCTATAATTTTATTAAATGCCTCTTTATTACCATTTTTTGCTTCTTTGATTAGCCTAAAATTCTCGTTGAAATCAAATTCTTCTTTCTTTGATGTCTCCTTCAACATGTTAAAATGCTCCTTCCTTCGCTTAAATAGCATTTATATATTGCTAGCAGAGAGAAAAGCTCTTTTTCATAATTATTTTTGTACCTTTACCTTTTTCAGAATAAATTTCTATACTATCCATGAAAGTTTCCATTACTGTAAAGCCCATACCAGCTCTTTCTAGATCTGGTCTTGTTGTAAATAATGGCTCTCTAGCTTGTTCAATATCTTCTATACCAAAACCATTATCAATAACTGTAATTATTATTTCATTTTTTATTAGCTTGGCTTCGATTTCAATTATTCCTTCTCCTTCACCATAACCATGTAAAATACAATTTGTTACTGCTTCTGATACAGCAGTTTTTACATCAGTAATTTCTTCAACTGTCGGGTCTATTTGAGACACGAAAGCTGCTACTGCCACTCTAGCAAAGCTTTCATTTTCAGATTTACTCAAAAATCTAATACTCATCATGTTATCTACCATTTTAATCCCCCCATTTATAATCTAAATTTGCTCTAGAGCTTCTTCTAAATTATTATAAACTTTAATTATTTTAAGCATTCCTGAAAGTTCAAAAACTCTTTTTACTGATTCTTTTAAATTTATAACACAAAGTTTAGCATCCTTCATTGACAATTTTTTATATCTACCTATCAATACACCTATTCCTGAACTGTCCATAAAAGTAACTTCTGAAAAATCTAAAATTACTTTTTGTAAGCTTTTTTCATCTATTTTATCATCAATTTTTGCTCTTACCTCCTGTGAACTATGATGATCTAATTCCCCTGATAAATAAACAATTAAATTTTTATCATTATTTTTAAAACTAATATACATAAATATACCCCCATAATTTTATTGAAGCTTTTATAATATACTTTCTATAAAATTTATTAAATTCCTTCTTTTGTTATTATTTCCATATATTTAATGTTTATTCATCAAGTTAAAATTAAAAATCAGACTGAATTAATCAATCTGATTTTTAATTATTTCTATTTCTTCATTTGTTAATTCAAATTTATTATATAAGTAATCCTCTGTAAAATTTTCGTCCATTGTTGGAATACATAGCTTCATCAAATTATTAGGATAATATTCATATGCCTTTTCACCTAATTTTTTAGCAAAGGTTTTAAAATAAAATTCATAAATCCTACTATTTAATAAAAAAATTAAATACTCGTATGAAAATGGAACATTGTCCTTTAATTTTATAGCATAAACATCTGCACTAAAATAACTTCCTGTATCAATTGCAAATCTATTGCTTTCTGCTTTATATGGATAAATAATTTTAGTGCCCTCAAAAATATCACTATCTCTTCCCCACTGAAGACCGTACCATTTTCTTATTCCTTTTTTACATTCTCTTCTTTCCATTAAGCGTTCTTTATACTTTTTAATGTACTGTATAGCATTTATGTATTTTCCTTCATCCTTTATCAAATCTGAATATATTATATATTTTTGCGACTGCCTTACTTCATTTTTGCTAATATGACTGCTTTTTATCCACGGTCTTATCAAGTCGCCTTCTATATTATTTTTTATTATTTCCTCTTCCCCTAAAATAAAAGCAGCATCACAGCCTGTAATTATTCCTTGGTAGCTATTGCATATATTAGCTAAAGATGTGAAACTATGTTCTTCTATTTTATTGATTATATTTCTTTCCTTTTCATCTCTTAAAATCCATCCATGATTACTAAGCTTATCTTTATTTATGTAAAATTTATTATAAGTTTTACCTTCATTTAAAAACAGATGATTATAAAACAACTTTTTATTACTACCTTTTATATTTTGTGGTTTTATTATTTCTATATTTGTATTTTCAATTTGTTCTTTCTTTAAAAAAATTATTACTGGATCCACCCCAATATTTTTAAAAGGTCTAACACCATAAAAATCAACTATTTTCTCAATAGAACAATAGTACTTTAAAATCTTTCTCAGCTGCTCTCCACTAGGTGCTTCAAGAAAGTACCTAGAAGTAATAAAAGAAAGCTTACCAGCATAATTTACAGCTGTAAGCGCTTTTTGAAAGAAGCAGTAAGAAATATCCCCTTTATCTTTATATATGTCTTTATAAAGCTTTTTTAAACTTAAGCTATAATCTCTATTTATTGCTTTTTGCCCCACATATGGAGGATTACTAATGACAACATCAAATTTATTGGAATTTTCATCTATTAAAAAATCGCTATTCACAAAATTATCAACACAAATATATCCGCTTAATTGGAACAAATCAACACACAAAACCTTTAGGGCATTTGAATCTATATCTAAGCCATATAAATTATTTTTAATAATATGTTCATTTATAGTTTCACAATTTAAATTTAAATTATTTTTATAATTAATTTCATTTAAATTGTGAATATAAAGTTCCTTTAAATATATATAACAAGGAATAATTAAATTGCCTGCACCAGAAGCAGGATCTAAAATTTTTAAAAACGGATTTTTAATTATATCCTCAGCCTTTATAGTGTTTTTTATAATATAGTGTGCAATAGGAAGCGGTGTGTATACAACACCTTTTTCTTTTATGGACTTAATAAACTTATAATAAATATCAGAAAACTTTTCATTAGTAATATGTAACTTCTTTTGATATTTTTCAATTGCTAATTTTTTTAACCGAGCATCTATATTTTCATTGATTATTTTATAAAGCTCTTCTATTTCTCTAATAAATTCATTTAACATTAGTTTTACTCCGCTCTTTCTGAATATTTATTTCTAGTTTGTATAAAATAATAAAGTCTTATATTTCTACAATATATTAGTATAACATAGGAGAAGGTGTTAATAAATATGAAGAAATCAATATTATTAGTTTTAATAATGCTTTTTTGTGTCATATCGCCTAATTGTTACGCTTTTGCTACTTGTAAAAACAATGTAACCTTTTGGCCTTTTGAAAGTAAAATTATGATTAATAATGAAGAAATAAGCACAAAAGAATACAACTGGTACTTTTTACCTTCAAATGATGAAACTCCATCTCGGGCGGAATCTAAAAGCTTAGAACTATTAAAAAAATATAATGGCTACTATTTAGGAGACGTTTCTAAAAAGAATATTTATCTAACCTTTGATGAAGGTTATGAAAATGGATATACTGGAAGAATGCTAGATATTTTAAAAGCCAATAACGTTAAAGCTGCCTTTTTTGTTACAGTTCCATATATAAAGTCAAATACTGAACTCGTAAAAAGAATGGCCGATGAAGGTCATTTGGTTTGTAACCATTCAAATAAGCATCCAAACATGGCAAAGATTACAGATGAGGAAAAATTCAAATGGGAACTTACTTCAACGGAAGAAGCTTATAAAGAAGCAACTGGGTATAATATGAGTAAATTTTTTAGACCTCCTATGGGTAGATTTAGCGAATTATCGCTTTATTATACGAATAAATTAGGATATAAAACAATATTTTGGAGTCTAGCTCACAAAGATTGGATTAAAGATTCACAGCCAGAGCCTAAAAAATCTGTTGAACTTCTTCAAAAGAGAACCCACCCTGGAGGAATATATTTGCTTCATGCTGTTTCTAAAACAAATTATGAAATTTTAGATTCACTGATCAAACAATGGAAAGAAAGAGGCTACAATTTTAAAACATTAAATGAACTTCCATTATGTAAAACAAATGAATGATTATTTAATACTTAAACCCACATATAAAGAAACGAGAGGATAGCCTTGCACTTTCTTTTACTATCCTCTCGTCTTCTTCTTATTTATGTGCTATGCTCCCATTACTTCATTAACAAGTAGCATTATTTCTTTTTTTCTTTTATCGCTTTCATCTGTTAAATTTTTTGAATCCCTAATTAAAGAGTTTTTATAATCAACATTTTTTATTCCAGATAAATTGATATTAATATTTAAAACAGCAGTTTCAATTACCGAATTTATTAAAATTGCTGCAGCTCCAGCATCTGTTATTACATTTCTATTTCCATATTTACACGCAATCTCAATTATATCGTATACTTCTTTTGCTTTTAAAGCTAACTGTAGTGGCACTAAAGCAGCATTTTCATAGCTTTCATCTATTTTTTCTTTCCTGATTTTAATTTGCTCCTTTGTTTCTTTTGGAAGTTTAAATGCTTCTATAACTTTTATAAAAGCTTCTGCATCTTTATCTATAAATTGGATAAATTCATTTCTAAGTATATCTGCTTTATTTAAACCATTTATTATTAATTGTTTAATATTTTCATCATATTCATTATATTGCTTTTTCCCAATTGTTAAATTAAAAGCCATGGAGCTTAAGGCAACTCCAAGTGCTGCAACTGCTGCTGCTGCACCTCCACCTCCTGGAGTTGGTGAACTGCTAGAAAGTTCATTTGAAAATTGTATAATTGTTTTATTTCCGTACATAATAAGCACTCACTTTCATGTTAAATTCTAAGCTTTTACAAAAGCTTTTTTACCGCCTCTAAATCAAATTTATTTTTGTCAGCTTTAAAGCCTTCTAATATATTTTCAATCAAATTAAAAGGCTCTTTTCTAATAATAATACGTCCTAAGGCTTCAATAAAAATATAAATAGAAAAAATTATCCTTTGAACAGCATTACCATTTCTTCTTATAAAAACAACTCTATTTCTATTTAATAAATAATAGCTAAGTCCATTATACTTTGATATGGTAGAAGATCTTTTATGATATATTTTGCTATTATATAAGCAAAGTAGTTTATATCCCGCTCTCATTGCACTTAAACAAAATTCAGTCTCTTCAAAAAACAAAAAATAATTTTCTGGAATGAGTCCTATTTTATGAAACACCTCTTTTTTGCACACAAAGCATGCTCCTCCAAGATAGTCAACGTAGCTATTTTTAGCTTCTATTTCATTATATCTTCGACCTTTATATCTTCCTTGAGTTAGACCTGTAAATAGATTAATATTTGCTCCCATTGCTTGAATAATATTTCTTTCAGCATAATCACAAATGCACGGTCCAACTATTCCAATACAATTATCTTTTTTAAATTCATCAACAATTAAATTTAAAAAGTCTTTTTCTACCGCCACATCGTTGTTTAGCACACATATATAATCAGCTCCATTATCCATTGCATATTTAATACCTAAATTATTACCGTCTGCATAACCTAGATTTTGCTGACTTTCAAGTATTATATACTCTTCATTATAAAGTTCTTTTAAAATGCTGTAGGAATTATCTTTAGATGCATTATCTACAATTATTATATTATAATTATCATATGTTATTTTTTTTAAGCTATTTATGCACTGTTTAGTTTCTTCTACTGAATTATAGTTTAATATTACAATACTTACTAATGGGTTTTTCAACAATTTCACCTCAAATTTTGTAAATTACTATGTAAATTTGTTACTATTTTATTTAAATCGAATCTATTTTTACATATTTCTTTAGTTTCTTCAGACATATTAAGTAAATTATCTGTATTAGTTACAGCATCAAAAGCTTTAACTAAGTTTTCTATACTATTATTTTCAACTATTATGCCATTTTTAAGTGATGTTAGTTCACTAGCAATTCCAACATCGGTAGACACAATAACATCACCAAATGAAGCTGCCTCCAGTAGTGCAATAGCAAAACTTTCATATTTTGATGCTAGACAAAACACTTTTGCCTTTTTATACTCAGCATACAATTTATCTCTATCATATATAGGTCCTTTAAAAATAATTTTTTCTTTAAGATTAGGATTTTTACTATAAAAATCTTCTATGTAATTATTGAAGCTTTCTTCTATTGGTCCAACAAAAACTAGCTTCCAGTCATTATTTTTTATTTTCGAAAATGCTTCCATTATGTTATCATTGCACTTTTCTTCACTGCCAATTCTTCCTACGTGCAAAATTATATTTTCTTTTTCAGCATAACTTAGATTTGTATAAGTATCTTTTCTCTCAAAGTCTATTCCATTTGGAATATATACAAGCTTTTCTCTTTGACTTTTTAGAAGTTTTTTTAACTCATTATATAGTTTTTCCTGTTCAACACCAATCAAATCGCTTTTATTTAAAAAAATATTAAGAATTTTACGCTTTATAGGATTCATGGCAGCAATTATACTGACTAATCTTTCTGTACAGTCCAGTTTCAAGAATATTTTTCCCTTTGGATTAAAGAACTTAAAAGCAAAAGCATAAAATACGGTTCTCAAGGTTACGTGAAAAAGTTGTAAAACGTCTATTTCTTTAGCATTTTTTTTCAAGTAATTTATGCCATTAAAAATATCATTTTTACTTGTTTTTTCGATAAAATCCAATTTTAAACCTTTTAATTCATCATTAATATATGGATATTCACCATTTTTATAGCTAGCAACATATGCATCATAACCAAAAAGTTTATGGAGTTTATAGGCAATTATCCCTACATCTTTGATTAAATGTACATTTTCCGCCTCTGGATAAAGTACGCAATATTTCATTTCTATACACCATTCTTTCTTAGTAGAAAACTTTTTATTTCATCAATGGACATATATTTAAAACCTATTATAGCTGCTATATAAACAATGGCTGCCACTATAATATTAATTATTATATTTACATTCAAATATTTAAATAATAACACAAAGGCTGTCATTATTAAAGTTGGAATCAATGCCTTTAATATATATTTAAAACTGTTTATCTTTACTACCTTTTCTGCATAATGCTTCATTAAAATAAAATTGATGACCTCCGAAATAACAGTTATTATTGCAGCTATATTCATTCCAAATCTAGGCGTGAATATTAAATTTAAGGTCAAATTTATTAAAGCAGAAACTGCAACTACTCTCAAATATTTTTTTTCCATATGCCAAGCATTTAGTCCATAACCATATAATTCTCTTATAAATAACAAGAATGTATATATCATCAAAATTGAAAAAGGTAAATATGCAGTTATATATTTTTGTCCAAACAAAAGTATTATTTCCTTTGACAATAATATTCCGCCTATAGTTATTGGCAAAATAACCATAATAACAACCTTGGCGAGATTATCAGTTAGCTTTTCTAATTTAGATATTTCCTTTTTGTGAAACAAATCAACAAGCAAAGGAAAAACAGGAAGAAATATAAAAGTTACAACATTTGTTAAAAACGAAACAACATAGTAAGAAACAGAATATATTCCTGCAGAACTACTACTTATTGTAAATTCAATTACTAACCTATCAACATTTGTATTAATCGTTGCTAAAATTCCAGATAAAACAAAAGGCAAACCAAATAAAAAGTAGCTTTTATATTTACTAAAATCTATTTGAAATTCGATTCTTAATTTTAACTTAAATATATATGTATATATTTGATATATTGAGCCTAACGTTAATGCTATTATAGTAAAAATAGGTATTAAATATATATCCTTCGAGTTTTTAACAAGCATAAAAGTTAATACACATGGGATAAGAGTTTTTATAACATTATAAACAGCATTATAATTCATTTTTTCAATGCCATTAAATACCCAATCAAGACTTAAACAAGTTGGCAAAAGTGTTACTCCATAAATTATAAGCAAATTCTTTGTAATCACATCATTTTTCAATTTCAAATATAATATATAAATACACACATAACTTATTAAAAAAATAAATATCCTAAAAGTTAATATTTCTCCAACTATTTTAGGAATTTTTTCTTTGTATTTTACTACTTCTCTTGTACCATAATTTTGGAGTCCAAAAACTACTATTATTGAAAAGTACACTGTGATAGCCTGTACTGACATTAAATCACCAAAGGCACTGCTAGTTAACTTTTTAGCAACATACCAGCCAATAAAAAAAGTAAACACTTGCCCTAATAAATTCGAAAAGCTTACAGACAAAAAATTTTTAGCTATTTTATTCATACATTTACCATCCTGTAAAAAATATATTGAGCTCTGGCACCTTTGGGGTCAGGCACCAAAAATAAACTCATGTATAAAACATGAGTTTATTATACCAATTTATGATACAATTAATCAACTTTAGAATATATCTAATCTCAGCTTTAAAGATTAAAATTAAAAATATATATTAGAAACTGAAATCACAGAAATTAAAATTTCGAATATTCTAACAATAACAATATTCCAGTTTTTTTTAAAACGCCCTTTTAGTTGCTTTGCAACT
>JAJXWJ010000057.1 GCA_021781655.1 Bacillota bacterium
TATTGCTATAGCTTATTCCTTCGTCATTTAAAGTCAAACTTATTTTTTTAAATCTTCTAAACAATACCAAATATAACATCAAAAATTCTACTGAAATCATTATTGTAATTGCAAAAAAAATAACAAAGCCTATACCTATAACAAATATTATATCTTTCTTATCTTTAAACATTTCATATTGAAATGTTACAATTATTATAGATAAAAATAAAATCAAAAAAAATGCTAAAAAACCTTGATAAATTTTTTCTGGTTGTCTTAAGTGTTTTCTGTAAACATACTTTTTTTCCATTTTACATCCCCTTTGTTAAATTTTGATTTATATACCATTATATCATGCAATTTTACAATATATCAATATCTTTTTATCGTAAACTAATCCATATATAAAAAAAGTACACACCACTTCTAAAACCGCATATGTGGTATGCATCTTTTTAACACTTTGCCTTTAATATAGTTCCAATAACTTAGTACCTTCTAGAAAGTTACAAAGTCATTATTGTAGCTCTACAGACTTAGTAAATTGTTCTTTATTTCCCCTAAGCTTAATCAGTATTATATAAATTAACACACTTACAATTAAACTAATTAAATAACTTATATCCGCTCCATTAAAATACTTAGAAGCAATATATCCAACATATAAGGAAGAATTCATAAAAGGCACTGAAAAAGCTATACCAAATAAAAAGGAAGCCAATCCAATCCAACCTTCTTTATTATTCTTTTCAGAGGGAATCTTCTTTGAATAGTAAAAGTCAAAAAGCACCACACCAAGCCAAGGCACTATCCAATAAGAAAGTAAAAGAAGAAAATTTGTATAAATTGCTGTAAAACTACCGTTGCCAAAAGAAATAAGTAGTGCTCCAATTACTGCAGTTAACACTGCTGAAATCCATCGTTTTAATCTTATACCCATTGCTAATGCTGCTAGTCCACCGCTGTACATTGCCATAGCATTTGAAGGAATGATACTAATAATTACAGTAATTATTGCAGGAATAGTGAAGAAACCCATGAATTTGGCAAAGAAATCCATTGGACTTAACTGGGTACCAAGTGCTGCTGTTAATGCTCCTAAAACCTCAAGCCAAAGACAGGCTGTTAGTGCACCTGCAAAGGAAAAACCCCACAATTTAGTTTTAGAGCTATCTTTAGGTTGATATCTAGTATAGTCACTTCCAACAGGACAATAACTGATTTGATAAGAAAAGGTTACAGCTATTGTCAAAATAAACATTGATAAATTAAAACCACCAATAGCAGAGGTACTGTGTGCTACAATTGTATGAAGATTTGCTATTGTTATTATGGTCATAATCGCAAATAGAAATCCAACGATTATTGACATAACGTGAGCAAAAGCATGAATAAAATTATAACCATATACAGCAACAATCAAAGTAACAGCTGTTAATAATATTAATGCAACATGATACTCTATATGCACAACTGATAAAAGTGCCATAACTGCCAAGCCTAAATTAACAGCTAGCCATCCAATATTATTAATTAAATTTAGAAAAGACAATCCAATTACACCTGCTTTTCCAAATACCTTTAAACTAGCTGGAATAAGAGGCTGTCCTAGTTCTGCTCCTACGGCTGAACTTAGAGCTAGATAACTTGCACCTAAAACATTTCCAATAATTATTGCAATAATTACATATTTTAAGGATAATCCAAACTCTATCCCTAAAAAACCTGTAAACCACGTAGACACATTTAAACTAACTGCAAACCAAAGACTAAACATTTGCCTTGGTTTACCATGGCGCTCCCCATCTGGTATTGGCTCAACACCATGAGTCTCAACTTCCATAACCTTTTCTTTATTACTTTCCATATTTTCCTCCTAATAGTTTACTCAAAAGCTCGTACTCTTAAAGGTATTCCAATAGAATCACATACAACCTTACAAGCATCAATTTCTTCTTGTCCAATACAATCTACTACAGTCATGACAACATTTGAAACACATTCTTTGCAGCTAACGGCATATTTAAGCATAGCATCGTAAGCTTCTATTCCAAATTTATTACGAGTTAACCTTAAAAACTCTTCTGCATTAGATGCATTTAGACTGATTGAAACAGTGTCTATTAAACCTTTTAATAATGGTGCAGTTTCCTTTTTATGAATTAAATCTGCTAAACCGTTAGTATTTACACGGAGCTTTATATCCTTCCTTCTATTTTTTAAATATTTTGCTACTTCTAATATAGCCTCCAGTCTTGTTAGTGGTTCTCCAAAGCCACAGAATATAATTTCATTAAATTGGTTTAAATCATATTCCTCAAATTCTTCTATAATTTCTTCTACAGTAGGTTCCGTTTTTAACCATAAACTATTTGTTTCAGCCATTTCCTTTGTATTCCTCAGACAAAAAGTACAAGCACATGGACACTTGTTAGTTAAATTTACATAAATGTTTTTAGGTTTAATCTCAGCATCTTTCAAATTAATATAATTACCGTTGTTATACGTATATAATATAACCATAGCATACTTCCTCTTTTCTATATTTATTGTAGTTCCGTTAAATATTCTTCGAAACAGATACCATCAGTTATTGGTGTGCCGATTTTAGCAGTATAATCAATAGCTTTACTAATAAAAGCAGTTGCCTTCTTTACTGCAGTAACAAATTCTACCCCTTTTACTATGTCGGCAGCTACAATAGAGGTGAAAATATCTCCTGTTCCAGAGCGATCCTCACCAATCTTCTTAGTTTCTATAGTCGTATAGGCATTACCCGATTCGTATATAAAATTATGTATATTTCCATTGTATTGCAGCCCAGTGATAACAATTTTATTTGGTCCTTTTTTACATAGCTCCTTAGCTATATTCAGAAGTTCCCCAGTATTTAGTAATCTTTCTGGATACGGCATATCAAGTAGTCTGCAGGCTTCTGTGAGATTAGGTGTCATTACATCTGCATACTTAATTAGCCTCTTCATCTCTTCACACATTTCTTCTGTATAGGTGGAATAGAGCTTTCCGTGATCACCCATTACAGGATCAACAATTACCATTGTAGCTTTAGTTTTAAAATTTTCAATAAACTCTATTACAATATCGATTTGTTCCTTTGAGCCCAAAAATCCAGTGCATATTCCATCAAACTGCAAATTTAATTCTTTCCAATTATTTATATATGCCTTCATCCTTGGTGTATAATCATCAAAATAAAAGTTTTTAAAGCCAGTATGAGAAGAAAGAATAGCTGTAGGTAGTGGGCAGCATTGAACCTTCATTGCCGAAATAATAGGTAAGGCTACTGCTACTGAACATCTTCCAAAACCAGTGATATCATTCACAACAGCAATCTTCTTTTGTTTATTAACAGTCATTTTTGCACCCCTTTTCTAATTATCTTCATTATAAGCGAAGCAAAGCAAAAAAACAAAGTGTATGGATACACTTTGTTTTTTATATTTCTTATTAAGAACCATCAGCTTCCAGTTTATGCTTTTCAAAACAATGGTGCTATTTATATTAAAATTAATTTTAAAGCTTATAAGCACTTTTCCTATCAACAATATCATTAGTAACATGCTCATCTTTTTTAATAATAATCGGATTAGTATCAGATCCGATTATACGAACACCCTCATCTACAATTACATTCTTGTCTAAAATAGCATTTTTTATGTATGCATTTTTTCCTACTTTTGATCTAGCCATGATAATTGAACGTTCAATAACAGCAGCCTCAGAAATAATGCACCTTCTAGCTATTAATGAATCTACAACCGTTCCATCAACAATAGATCCTGAAGCAAAATGACTATTATTAGCAATTGAATTTTGAGCATAATATGTTGGCACTTCATTTGCCAATTTAGTATATATTTTTTGATTAGAGTATAGTAATGCATTAAATTTACTTGGCTTTAGCATCTCCATATTTGCCCTATAATATGATGAAACATCATAAATATTGCTTAAATAACCTGTATACTCATAGCCAACACAAGTTTCCTTATTTATTTTTCCTCTAACAATTTTTATTATGCTATTTATTTCAAGTTTATCATCATTAATATTTTCTAATATTTCCATCAAACGCTCTGTCTTTATAACGAAAATATCCATACTCAAGTTATATTTTTCAGCTAATTCTAATTCATCCTTTGAAATATTACAAACAGAAATATTTCCATCTGTCTCTAAATTAAGCAATACATTATCGTTGGAAATATATTCAGGATTAACCCTTTTATAAACAACTGTCATATCACGATTGTAATGCTTATGAATTTTTATAATTGTTTTTAAATCTATATTGCATAACATTTTGCTTCCCATAATTACTGTAATTTCAGAATTTGACTTTTTCAAATAATCTATAACATGTGAAACAAATTCTAATCTATTCTCATCTCCAGATTTCTTTTCATTAAAATGCATAATGAATTTATTTTTAAGAGAATCTAATCCCCACTCTTTTCCTCCATTAATATGATCAAATACTGATTGCATGTCATTATGATTCATCAAAAGAAATAAAGATTGAATATTTGCATTTACTACATTTGATAATTGGAAATCAATCAAACGATATTTGCAATCAAATGGAAGTGTGGCTAAAGGACGATGAGCCACTAATTCTTGTAAATCACCAATGCAATTTACATTATCAATTATCGCACTTACTCTATTAGTCTTCATTTGATATCACTCCTATCATTTCAGAATAGCCAACTACACATATTTCTCCTTCAGAATACACTGTTGCATTGTCACCTATTACGGCATTTTCTCCAATGATTGCATTTTTAATTAAAACATTCTTCCCAATTGTTGCTCCAGGCATAATCACACTTTTTTCAATTGTACTACCTTCATTAACACGTACGTCAGTAGAAAGAATGGAATCTTTTATTTTTCCAGCAACATAGCATCCATCTACAATCAAAGAATTTTTAATTACAGCTGTTTCAGTAAAAAAATGTGGTGGTGAAATCGTATTTTTAGAATAAATTCTCCAATTCTGATTTCGTATATCTAAATCATTTTTCATATCTATAAATTCCATATTAGCTTCCCAAAGTGAATCGATTGTTCCCACATCTTTCCAATAACCATCAAAACGAAATGCATATACATTTTCACCCGAATCTAGATAAGATGGTATTACATGTTTACCAAAATCAATCATTTGTCCATCTTTTGAATAGCTATTGATTAATACTGTTCGCAGTCTTTGCCAATTGAAAATATAGATTCCCATTGAAGCTAAATTATTTTTTGGCTCCTCAGGTTTTTCTTCAAATTCAATAATACGAGAATTTTCATCTGTATTCATAATACCAAAACGAGAAGCTTCTTTTATTGGAACTTCAATTACCGCAACAGTAAGAGCTGCATTTTTTTCTTTGTGGAAATCTAACATTTCTTCATAATTCATTTTATATATATGATCACCTGATAAAATCAAAATATATTCTGGGTTTACCTGGTCGATATAAGCGATATTCTGATAAATAGCATGAGCAGTACCTTGAAACCACTTTTCACCATTGGGACTGGAATAAGGCTGTAAAATTGTAAGACCAGAGTCAATACCATCAAATCCCCAACTAGAACCATTTCCTAAATGACTATTTAATGCTAACGGCTGATACTGCGTTACTACACCTACTTCTTTTATACCAGAGTTTGTACAATTACTTAATGTAAAATCTATAATTCTATATCTGCCTCCAAAAGGTACAGCTGGTTTTGCAATATTTTTAGTCAGTGCACCTAAACGGGTCCCCTGCCCACCAGCTAATATCATAGCTAAAATTTCTGTTTTCATCATAGCAAACGGTGAATAGTTTCACCTTCCCCCCTCCATAATTCCATTAAAACTACTTTCAAACCATCGTTTTCACTAACTCTAATGTTTTTTTAACTTTATCAAAAGAATTTTTCAAAATTATCTAAAGCAAACGCATTCAGATTTAGTAAACGTTTTCAAATGCAAAAATATTAAACTCTCTTTCTACTGTTAAAATTAATTGTAAAGAAAATATAATTTTCCATTGTCAATTCACTTCTTAATAATTATTGATTTGTAAATCCCCCCTTGTTGTACATAAATTTAAAGTAAACGTATTCAATGCAATGTAGAAATATTTGTTTATGTATAAATAATAGTCTAAAAAAGCGAATTTGTCAAGGTTTAACAGGTTTATAGTCGGATTAGTATAAAACAAACTCCTAGTAATTTTTTATTAGAAATACTTAGCAATTCTTTTATTACCAATTTGAGAAAAGATTATTGTGAAAAATCACGAAAAATGTGAAAAGTTATATAGTTATTCACTTTACTCCTAAATAGACTCAAACTATTGATACATAATAATAAAAATGTTAGCATTTGTCTATAAAAAAAATATAAAGGAGATGAATCAAAATGATGCAAAAGATTCAAAAATTCGGTGGAGCTATGTTTACTCCAGTACTGCTCTTTGCATTTGCTGGTGTTGTAATCGGTTTTGGTACATTATTTACCACACCAACAATAATGGGGAGTTTAGCTATGCCAACTAGCGGATGGTATAAATGCTGGAATGTAATATTACAAGGTGGTTGGACAGTTTTTAACCAATTACCATTATTATTTGTAGTAGGTCTTCCAATAGGATTGGCTAAAAAGCAAAATGCTAGATGTTGTATGGAAGCCTTGGTATTATATTTAACCTTTCATTATTTTTTAAGTACAATTTTATCGCAATGGGGAAGTTTTTTTGGTGTCAACTTTGCTGCAAAAGTAGTAGACGGTTCAGGACTTGCAATGATTGCAAATATCAAAACATTAGATATGGGTATGATGGGAGCCTTAGTTGTATCCGGCATTGTAATATACTTACATAATCGTTTCTTTGATGCTGAATTACCGGAATGGCTTGGAGTATTTAGTGGCTCAACCTTTGTATTTATGATTGGTTTCTTTGTTATGATTCCAACAGCATTTTTAGCAGCTCTCATATGGCCTAAAATCCAAATAGGAATGTTTGCATTTCAAGGCTTTGTAAAAGGTGCTGGTCCATTAGGAGTGTTTGTATTTGTATTTTTAGAACGTGCATTAATTCCATTTGGATTACATCATTTGTTGTATGCACCATTTTACTATGACAATGTTGTAGCACCAGGAGGGATTTATGCATATTGGGCTAAAAGTTTACCGCGCATAGCAGCTTCAACTGCTTCTTTAAAATCATTATTGCCTGCAGCTTCTTTTACTGCTACTGGATATTCCAAAATTTTTGGTTGTCCAGGTATTGCATTAGCATTTTATGTAACTGCAAAGCCAGAAAAGAGAAAAAAAATATTAACGTTATTGATTCCAATCACATTGACTGCTGTTCTATGCGGAGTAACAGAACCAATTGAATTTACGTTCTTATTTATTTCACCACCTTTATTTATTGTTCATGCATTTTTAGCAGCAACACTTTCAACTATTATGAATCTTTTTGGAATAGTAGGTGTATTCTCAGGAGGTGCAATTGAAATGGCATCTTTAAACTGGATTCCATTAATGGCAACACACTGGAATCAATATTTACTTCAGCTAATAATTGGCCTTTGTGGAACTTGTGTCTATTTTGTAGTATTTAGATTTTTAATATTAAAATTTGATATTAAAACTCCGGGAAGAGAAGATGATGAGGAAGAAATTAAATTTCATTCTAAAGTTGAATATAGAGAAAGGCAAAATATGGGTAAAATTGATAAAGGTACTCAACTTGTTATGGATATTTTAGAAGGACTAGGCGGGAAAGATAATATTGTAGATGTTACTAATTGTGCAACAAGATTAAGAGTAAATGTAAAGGATCAAATGCTTTGCAAAGATGATCCATACTTTAAGTCAATAGGAACTCATGGTTGCTCAGTAAATGGAAAATCATTTCAAGTTATTGTTGGACTTAAAGTTGCAAATGTTAGAGATGACTTTGAAAAATTGTTGTAAATAATTAATATTATTATAAATCAAAAAATTTGGAGGTATTAAAATGGATAAAAAAAAATATTCAATTACTGTAGCAGGAGGTGGCAGTACTTTTACACCAGGAATTGTCCTTATGCTACTAGAAAACATGAACAGGTTTCCAATTCAAGCTATAAAATTTTATGATAATGATGCTGAAAGGCAAGAAATTGTGGCTAAGGCATGTGAAATTTATTTAAAGGAAAATGCACCTGAGGTTGAATTTTCATATTCAACAAATCCTGAAGAAGCATTTACAAACATTGATTTTGTTTTAGCGCATATTCGTGTTGGTAAATATGCTATGCGTGAAAAGGATGAAAAAATCCCACTAAAATATGGAGTTGTCGGTCAAGAGACTTGTGGACCAGGCGGAATTGCATATGGAATGCGCTCTATTGGTGGAGTTATTGAGATTCTTGACTATATGGAGAAATATTCCCCAAATGCATGGATGTTAAATTATTCCAATCCAGCAGCAATTGTAGCTGAAGCAACAAGAATACTAAGACCAAATTCAAAAATACTAAATATTTGTGATATGCCAATTGACTTAGAAGAAAAAATGGCTAATATGTGTAGTCTAAAATCAAGAAAAGAAATGCAAGTATCTTATTATGGTTTAAATCATTTTGGTTGGTGGTCTAAGATTTATGATAAAAACGGAAAAGATTTAATGCCAGAAATCAAGAAACATATGGCATCTAATGGATTTGCAGATGCATTAGCCGATACAAATCAGCATGTTGATGAAAGCTGGAAGCATACTTTCCAAAAAGCTAGAGATGTTTTTGCAGTAGACCCATCAACAATACCAAACACATATCTAAAATATTATTTATTTCCAGATTATGTTGTAGAAACTTCAAATCCTGAATATACTCGTGCCAATGAAGTTATTGATGGCAGAGAAAAACACGTATTTGGAATATGTAAGAACATCATCGAAAAAGGAACCAGTAAAGAAGGCGGTTTTGAAGCAGATGCTCATGCTACTTATATAGTAGATTTAGCCTCTGCTATCGCAGAAAACACACAAGAAAGATTTCTACTTATTGTTCCAAACGAAGGAGCAATAGAAAATTTTGACAGGACTGCAATGGTAGAAATTCCATGTATTGTAGGAAGTAATGGGTATGAAAGAATTTGCCAAGGAAATATTCCTCAATTTCAAAAAGGATTAATGGAACAGCAGGTTAGTGTAGAAAAATTGACAGTACAAGCATGGATTGAGGGAAGTTACCAGAAATTATGGCAAGCATTAACTTTATCAAGAATAGTTCCAAGTGCAAGAATAGCTAAATTAATTTTAGATGATTTAATCGAAGCAAATAAAGATTATTGGCCAACATTAAAATAATGAAAGGGAAAAGAAAAAATGTTTAATTTTCTTAAAAGAAAAAATATTGAAGCAAAACAATTTTGTTCTGTTGTAAATGGAAAAAGTATAGATTTATCTGAAGTAAAAGATGAGATGTTTTCCCAAAAATTATTAGGTGATGGCATAGCAGTAATTCCTAATTGTGATAATTTTGTTTCACCTTGTAATGGAAAAATTACAATGATAGCCGAATCTAAACATGCCATCGCTATCGAAAATTTTGATGGGCTTCAAGTTTTAATTCATATTGGTCTTGACACTGTAAAATTAAACGGTGAAGGTTTTGATATCTTATGTAAGGAAGGGGATTTTGTTAAGATTGGAACTCTTCTTGCAAAGGTTGATAGACAATTTCTGAGAGAAAAAAATATTGAAGATATTACAATGATGATAATAATTGAAGAAAATGGACATAAAATTGAAAGTCAAAATATTGGTAGCAATGCAATAGCTGGAGAAACTGTTTTAATTAAATATGAATAAATTAAAAGAGGCATTAGTTCAATAAAAAGAACATGCCTCTTTTTTCATATAATTACTCTATTTAAAAAATATAAATATTAGACATAATGAAAAATATGAGTTAAAATTTTAATATTGAAAATAAATTGTATTACGAGGAATGTTATGAAATTAGATGAACTCATAAATAAATATTACAAGAATTTAAATGAAAGTGACTTATATATTTGGGATTATATATCTAAACATAAAAAAGAGTGTGAGAAACTTACAATAGATCAACTTGCATATAATTGTAACGTATCAAGAACAACAATTCTTAGGTTTGCACAAAAAATTTCTCTACAAGGCTTTGGAGAATTAAAAGTATATCTTAAACTTGATAATGCAAAATCAATAGAAAACATTAACAACATAGATATAGTTTGTGACACCTATTTTAAAGTAATAAAAAATGTAAAAGAAAAAGATTGTACTGAAATTTTTGAAGCTTTAGATAAAGCAAAAACATTATACGTATATGGGGTAGGAATGGTTCAATCGTCTGTTAAGAAAGAACTTAAACGTACTTTTATGACTTGTGGAAAAATATTTTATGACCTTAGTGGCTATACTGAAGTAAATTCTATACTGGAATTAGCAACAGATGAGGATTTATTTGTAATTATTTCTGTTTCGGGAGAAAATGAATTTATTATAAATTTTGCAAAAGATTTAAAAATAAAAAATATCCCTATTATATCTATAACAAAACATAGGGATAATCATTTAGCCAAATTAAGTGATCACAACCTATATATATCTACTGCTTTACTTCCGAAAATATCAAAAGGTATAGATTATGAATCAGTAACTTCATATTTTATACTAATTGAAATTTTATTCTTAAAATATGTTGAATATGAAACAACTTTGAAAAATAATGAGGGCAAAAAATATGAGATTAGAAACACTAATTGATGAAAATTATGAAAAACTACATGATAATGATTTATATATATGGAACTATATTTTACATCATAAAAAAGAATGTCAAACAATGTCAATAAAACAATTAGCAGCAAATTGTAATGTATCTCACTCTACTATTTTAAGATTTGCTCAAAAACTAGGGCTTCAAGGGTATAGTGAACTTAAGTTTTATTTGAAAATTCAAAATAAAAAACAAAACCAATTTAATAGTAAAGAGATGGAAGATATTTTTGATGATATAGAAAAAACTTTAGACATTATGAAAAAAAGAGATTTTTATGATGTTTTTGAATTATTCGATGCTTCAAATAGAATTTTTGTTTATGGCTCCGGAGAGGTACAAAAAAATGCTGCAAAAGATTTAAAACGAAGTATGATATTTGGACAAAAATTAGTTTATGTAATAGAAGGCAGAGAAGAAACTAATATAATTTTAGATACAGTAACTTCAAAAGATGTTTTCCTTTTACTTTCGCTATCTGGAAATAACGTATTCATGAATAAATTCGTATATAAACTTAAGGATAAAGGTGTAAAAATAATATCAGTAACTAGAGTTGGAAATAATGAGCTAGCTTCTCTAAGCGACATTACTCTCCAATTTTATACTCATCCTGTTTTTATGGAAGAAAGTAGAACAAGTTTCTATTCTACCACACAATTTTTTTTGATAAATGAAATTATGCTAATGAAATATTTACAATATAAAATATAGGTAAAATACTAATCGATAAAAAGTTTAACAAATTACTTTCCCTATTACTTCAGCACAATATTCTTTCACACCAGCAGCCCCGCTAGTTTTAAATGCTTTATTTAAATCGCTACCAATTCCACTGCAATCTGCTCCAGCTTGTATCCATTCACTTATATTATCCTTATTTACCCCACCAGTAGGCATTATATTGATATCTGGAAATATTGATTTTGCTGCTCCTATAAATCCTTTTCCAACAACACTTCCTGGGAATACTTTTATAAATCTTATTCCTAATTTATATACTTTATTTAATTCTGACATCGTCATTAGACCTGGAATTATTAATACCTTTCTTTGAATTGCATAATTTATTATTTCTTCATCAATACATGGAGAAACAATAAAATCAGCATTATTTTCGATACATTCATCTATAGCATCCTTTGTTAAAACAGTTCCTGCTCCGACACATGTACCTTTATGTGCTTCTTTTAATTCTTTTATTAATTTTGGTGCATTTGGTACACTCATAGTTACTTCTATAATCTTCATTTCACCTTCAATAGCTGCTATACTAATTTCCTTTGCTTCTTCATATGTATTAGTTCTAATAACAGCTACTGCCTTTTCTGCTTTTAAAGTATTATAAATTTTTTCAAACATTATTATTACCTCACTTTTATATATGGTTACATTTCTAACGCTCTATCTTTTTTGATTGTCCTAAATGTACTAAAACATCTTCATAATAAGGTAAACCTTCATTATCACCTTCAACACCAACTACTAAAGAGCCAACTGCATTAGCAAAGCTAATGCAATTTTCTAGTGTTTCACCTTTAAGTAGTGCAGTTAAAAATCCTGCAGCAAATCCATCTCCTGCTCCTACAGTATCTATTACTGCTTTTGGTTTAATAGCTGAAACTTCATAAATATTTTTACCATCGGAACCTATTGCTCCTTTTGCTCCCTTTTTAACGATTACTTTTCCTATTCCATAACTATGAAAAGTCTCAATTGCCTTTTCAATATTACTATCTTTTAATAATATCTCTACTTCTTCATCGCCAATTAAAAGAATATCTACACTAGGTAAAACTTTTTCTATAAAGCCTCTCATTTCCTCTTTTGTCCACATTTTCAATCTAATATTAGGATCAAAGGATACCATTAAATTTAATTTCTTGGCTAATTTTACTGCTTCTAAAATAATATTTTGATTATTGTTGCTAATGGAAGGAAAAACTCCTGTAATATGAAGTATTTTTGCACTCTTAAAATATTCTTCATTCAAATCTTCTAATTTCATTGTACTTGTTGGAGATTTTTCTCTATAATAAAAGGATCTACTAGCCCCATCTGATAAAACTTCTCTAAAGTATACTGAGGTTTGATATCCATCTACAAGTTTAACTTCTGATATATCAATACATTCTCCTCTCGCAGTCTTTAAAATATGCTTTCCAAAATCATCATTTCCTAGTCTACTTATCCAACCAGCTTTTAAGCCTAATCTTGAACAACCTATTGCAACATTAAATTCTGCTCCACCTACTTTTCTTTCAAAAGTATTTGAAAATATTATCGGTCCTTTTTGTATAGGACACATTGCAATCATTCCATCTCCTATTGTAATTACGTCCATTGATTGTACACCTCTTCAATTTTAAATTCCAAAATACTCCTTAGCATTTTTATAACATATACCTTCAACAATACGCTTTAATAATTTTTCATCTGCTGGTACTTCACCATTTTCTACCCATTCTCCAATTAGGTTGCATGCTATTCTTCTAAAATATTCATGTCTTGTATATGATAAAAAGCTCCTAGAATCAGTCAACATTCCAACAAAACGGCCTAATAATCCTAGATTTGCCAATGCCTTCATTTGCTCAACCATTCCATCTCTATTATCGTTAAACCACCAAGCAGCACCAAACTGTATTTTTCCTGGAATGTTATCACCTTGGAAGTTTCCTATCATAGTTCCTAAAACATAATTATCCTTTGGATTTAAAGTATATAAAATGGTTTTTGGAAGAGAACTTTCTTTTTCCAGTGAATCTAAAAGTCTAGAAAGAGGATATGCTATGCTCTGATCATCTATAGAATCTAAGCCAATATCAGCTCCTAATTTGTCCTTCATATTTGTGTTATTATTTCTTAGAGCTGCAATATGAAGCTGCATTGTCCAACCAAGCTTATAATAATGTTTAGCTACAAATCTAAAGGTATAAGTTTTATATTTCTTTTCTTCTTCTACACTTATATCCTTACCCTCTAAAGCTTTTTTAAATATTTCTAAAACTTCCTCTTTTGAAACTTCTTTATATACTACTGTATTGTTCATGCCATGATCTGCTATTCTACATCCAACTGAATGGAAAAATAATATTCTTGATTCAAGTGCTTTTAAAAACTCATCATAACTAGTAATCTTAATTTTACATACATTTTCTAAGTCTTTTACCCATGAAATATAGTTATCTGCCTTTATTTCCATCGCTTTATCTGGTCTAAAGGTTGGTAGTACCTTTACATTAAAACTTTTATCATCCTTAAGTTTTAAATGATACTCTAATGTATCGATTGGATCATCTGTTGTGCATAAATACTCTACCTTAGACTTTATAATTAAGTCTCTTACTTTAAAACCTTCCCCACTAATTAATTTATTTGCTTTTTCCCAAATTAATGGAGCAGTTTCTTCATCAAGAACATCATATATTCCAAAAAATCTTTGAAGTTCTAAATGCGTCCAGTGATAAAGAGGATTGCCTATAGCCATAGGTATTGTTTTTGCCCATGCTAGAAATTTCTCATAATCACTCCCATCTCCTGTAATGTATTTTTCGTCTATGCCATTACTTCTCATTGCTCTCCATTTATAATGATCCCCATATAGCCATGCTTCTGTAATATTATCAAATTTTTTATTTTCATATATTTCCTTTGGATTTACATGACAATGGTAATCAATAATCGGCAATTCCCTTGCATAGTTATTATATAAATCTATTGCTGTTTCATTACTTAACAAAAAATTTTCATCCATAAATTTTTTCAAATCAATCACACTCCAGAATATGCGTTAAATCCACCATCTACAGGAATTACAACACCTGTAACAAAGCTAGATGCAGGCTTAGAAAGTAGATATAATAATGTTCCTATAAGTTCTTCGCTTTCACCAAAACGTCCCATTGGAGTACTATTTAAAATTTTAGCTGTTCTATCTGTAGGCGTACCATCTTCATTAAATAGTAATGCTTCATTTTGTTTAGTTACAAAGAATCCTGGTGCAATAGCATTTACACGAATACCTGATTTAGCAAAGTGAACTGCAAGCCACTGAGTAAAATTACTAATTGCTGCTTTAGCTCCTGAGTATGCTGGGATTTTTGTAAGTGGTGTAAATGCATTCATTGAGGAAATATTTATAATGCTTGCATCATCCTTATTTAACATATCCTCTGCAAATACTTGAGTTGGTATTAATGTTCCAAGGAAGTTTAAGTTAAATACAAATTCAACTCCCTTAGGATCTAAATTGAAAAAGGTAGTGATATCAGTTTTATCTTTGTCTCCATCGAAGTAATATTCATTAGTTGTTGTTGCTCTTGGATTATTTCCACCTGCACCATTAATTAAAATATCGCAAGTTCCAAAATCTAAAATAACCTGTGCACGTGCTGCTTCTAAGCTTTCCTTATTTAGTACATCAACTTGGTATGCTTTTGCCTTATTACCTTCTCTTACAATTTCATTTGCATAATTTTGTGCGTTCTCAATATTTCTATCTAAAAGAGCTACCTTTGCTCCACACTGAGCGATTGCTTTTGCGAACATGCTACAAAGTATTCCACCTGCTCCTGTAATAACTACTACCTTATCTTTTAAATCTATTTGAAATGGTGTTTTCATAACTATTTCCTCCTCATATTTTATAATTTATTTTAATTTACCAAGAGTTTCCCATATCCCAGTAATGTAACTTGCACCTAATGCCCTATCATATAAACCATAACCAGGTCTACCTGTTTCACCCCATATCATTCTTCCATGATCTGGTCTTAAGTAACCATCAAATTTATTTTTGTATAAAATTTCCATGATTTTAACAATATCAAGTGAACCACAAGCTGAATAGTGGGCTGATTCCTCAAAACTTCCATTATCTAAAAGTTTTACATTCCTTACGTGCATAAAATGTATTCTTCCCTTTGCACTATATTTATCGATCATCTTATAAATATCATTTGATTTTGTACATCCTAGGGAGCCTGTACATAATGTCAAACCATTACTCGGACTATCCACTAATTTTAAAAATCTATCTATATTCGCTTCGCCAGTTATTATTCTTGGAAGTCCAAATATATCATATGGAGGATCATCTGGATGTATTGCCATACTTATTCCTGCACTTTCTGCCACAGGAATTACTCTTTCTAAGAAATATTTTAAATTTCCCCAAAGAGTTTCTTTATCTATTTTTGAATAATCATCAAATAAGGCTTTTAAATCTTCTTTTTTATAACTAGAATCCCAGCCTGGAAGAGATAATTCTCCAGTTAACGGGTCCATCTTTTCAAGCTGCTCACTATAATAAACAAGGGCTGTTGAACCATCTTCTAATTCCTTATCAAGCTGAGTTCTTGTCCAATCAAATACAGGCATAAAATTATAGCAAATAACTTTAACTCCTGCTTCACCCAACCTTCTAATATTTTCATTATAGTTTTCTATATACTTGTCACGAGTATTTTTTCCTAGTTTTATATCTTCGTGAACAGGCACACTTTCAACTATATCAAATATAAGACCTGCTTCTTCAACATCCTCTTTTAATTTTGCTATACTTTCCCTGCTCCAAACTTCTCCAACTGGTACATCGTAAACAGCTGTAACAATGCTTCTCATGTTAGGAATTTGTCTTATATACTTTAGTTTTACAGGATCACTTTCTCCATACCATCTAAATGATAGCTTCATAATAACACCTCTTTTTTTAATTTTTAAAGCAATTTTTCTTAAACTCTTCTTATCGTTAATCCAGTATATTTTATACTAGATTATAGAACATATATTATACGTTCTCATTCCTACTATTAGACACTTTTATTAAATTTCTCTATACTTAAATTATATATATTTTTTTATTATAATTATTGTTTTTCTTGCTTGAAAAATAACAAAAATTGCTGTATTGTATATTTGTAAAATATGTCGTTAAATATATATAAGTAATTAATTTAGGAGTTACCATGAATAATAAAATATTAGAATTTACATCAAGACAAGTAATGAATTCAGCTGATTTTGAATTTTTTCATTATAGCGATAATCATCCAGTAAATGTTGAATATCATAACCATGACTTCTACGAAATATTTTTCTTCTTATCCGGAAAGGTTAAATACATTATTGAAGGGAAAACATATTCTCTTAAACCTAATGATATTCTATTAACTAACAATAAAGAACTGCATAAACCTGTAATTGAAAGCGGATTGAATTATGAAAGAATTGTAATTTGGGTAAATCCAAAATTTATCGATACAATTAAAAATAATGAAACTAACCTTACACTTTGCTTCGAGGATTCCTCTAAACATCATTACAATCTTCTTCGTCCTAATATTAAGCTTTTTCATATTATTAAAGAAATATATTTAAAACTTGAAAAAGCTTATACTAGCAACGATTATGGTGATACCCTTCTTAGAAAAGTTTATATAACAGAGCTACTAATATACCTTAATAGAGCATATTTTGATACCTCTAAAGAAATTGAACTTGATATCGAACATAACTCAAAAATAAGTGATGTGCTACATTATATAAATGAAAATTTATGTGAGGATTTGTCTCTTGACACCTTAGCTCAGAAATTTTATATTAGCAAATATCATTTAAGTCGCCAATTTAAACAATATGTTGGATTTACTATACATCAATATATTATTAAAAAAAGACTTATTATTGCTAAAATTAATTTACATAACGGTGCTTCCATCGATTCTGTATATATCGATAGTGGCTTTAATAACTATCCAAACTTTATAAAGGCTTTTAAAGATGAATTCGGATTTTCTCCAAAAAAGTATGTTAAATCACTTGCTGAGAATGAATTTCGCTCTATATAAAATTCCTGTGAAACTCCTTAGTCTTTTAATAATGTTATCCAACAAAATTAAAGACCACGTTGGCTGAAGTTAATACAACGAAATTTATTATACTCGTCGCCGCTACGATACCAACTCCAGCAAATACCTGAACCAAGGAATAATCCAGTACCAATTGCACCTCCAATAGCAAGTAATTGAACATGACGATTTTTTAGGCCATCACTTATAAAAAACCTTATATCTCAAAACTGTTTTTAGTTTAGATTTTTCAGTTTTTCTTGCATCGGAAATATAAATTTCTCTATGTCTTAAGGTTGTTATTTCTAGATTATTTTCTTTTATAAAGTCTTTCATTTTCTGAAAACTTTGTGGCTCGTCATCATAGGAGCCTATATGCATCATTTGAACAGATAATCCATCTTCTATAGTTTCAAAAGTCACATCTTTTAGTAAAGGATAGGGCTTTTTCTTCCTAACATTTTCAAATGCTTTATTTACTACCTCCTGCGAAACAAAATCAGGTTGTCTAATCATTATGGTATATAATAATTCATCCTTATTTAATATATTAGATTGTTTCCCTTCTTCAGTTAAATCCCATACACCCTCAAGTGGGTAAACAGTGTATTCAAAATAACCTTCTGGTGTATACCCTTGTTTTGGCATCATTCTAACGGCATAGGATAAAGAATATAATACGCCTATCTTTTCAGAAAACTCTTCATCATTTGGATTTCCTTTTCCACTTATCATGAAAAATTTTTGTTTTGGTACTGTTAATAGCTCTGGTTTTTCTTTAGGTAAGTACAATTTTTTTTCTTGTTTTTTCCATTCAAATTTCAAACTAATTTCATTCCTTTCTTTTGGATAAAATATTATTATGTTTATCTAGTAAATACTAATATATAAATAACAATGCGCTTTGCCATCTTTCGTATATTCCCTTGGAACTATGCTTTCAAAATCTGCAGTGAAGGTTCTTTGTATAAAGCCAGATTTCTGCTCAGACCATACCTTTTCCCAAGCCTTTTTCGTGCAAACACCTATTTCTCCATTTTCGTCTTTTTCTACATATTTCTTATATAACCCCTTCTCTACTTCTTCATCCATTTTTTTTAAAAAGTCCGTTGTTACTGCCATTATCGTTAAGTCATAATCCCCATTTTCGTCACTGGAATAGTTACTGTATTTTGAAATTGGAGAAATACCCTGTTGAAATTCATGTTCACTATCAAAAAGAATAGGCAATTTACCACTTGTAATGTCCATCCAAACATCACCAATATTTTTCATTCCTTCTTTTGAGTTATTAGTTCTAATTGTTATTTGATTTAATTTATATGCCATAATAAAACTCCTCACATTATCTAAATATTTTATTGCTGATATAAACCTAACTTATTAATTTTATACTATTCATTATTTTTTCTGCTGCCTTAACACTTCCTCTCCTATTTTATTGTAAAACGAAAAAGATGACACCTATATGTCATCTTTATAAAATTCATTTATTTTTTTAATTTTTATTTTTATTGCTTCCTTAAGTTCAATTGGTGCTATAACTTTAACTTTGTCTTGCAGACTAAAAACTAAATTAGTCGTCCACTCTAAATTGAAAGCAGGAAATATAATTTTCCCCTTTTCTTCTGAACTGCTTCTATGAAAAAATTTAGCATCAATCTTATCTGTTAAAAAAAATTCATCAACAGCGGCATATTCTAGTATAACCTCAAACAATACTGGTAAATCTTTTAATGAGAACAAACCAGCATTAAAATCGTCTTTAAAATCTATTCCTTCAACTGGCTTACACTGAAAAATTTCATCCATAATTTTAAAATCGACAATCCTATTGATTTTGAACAGACGAAACTCCTCTTTATCCTCACAAAAAGCATATAAATACCAGTAGGATTGCTTAAAAACAAGTTTATGCGGCTGAACAATTCTCGACGAATGGGAATTATTTGAAATATATTCCATATAGATACAATTTCTATTTTCGATGGCCTTATGTAAAGCAGCTACCTTTTCCTTAGTAATACTGTCCTTAAACCAAGAGGACAAATCAATTACATAATCACTTTCTGAAAATACATAACTTATCTCTTCTGGTATTAATTTAGCCATTAGATTTGTTAAATCAGCACTTTCGTCAATGCTTTTTAGTCCGTTAAGACCAGTGAAAATATTTTTTATATCGTTCTTAGAGAGAATATTATTTCTTAATTTATATCCATCTATTATTGCTACTCCACCACCAATTCCGGAAAACGTAATAATTGGAACTCCTGACTGGCATAAAGTATCCAAATCTCTAAAAATAGTACGTTTGGAAACTTCAAATCTATCTGCTAGCTCTTTAATCGTAATTTTATCTACATTAGCTAGGACATTTATAATTCCTATTAACCTATCTATTTTCATGTAACACCTTTACTCCATTCGTGAATTATTAAAAGAAAAATGATTTTTTATTATACATAATTTCTCACCTTCACATAATTGTGCTATTTACTCATAACTAATTTGAATAAAAAAATATGAACAACCACTGAAAAAACTATGCTGCCAATCCACCATAATAATTGATTAGTTAGCCCATTTACACTAATAAAATAAGCTGCAAAAATTGAAATTATAAATTGTAAACTTGCCATTACTAGTCCTGGATTCCATTCCTTTTGCTTTATTGCTTGAATTATATGTGTAATACAATTCATTATGCTGAAAATAATAATTAATAGTCCGAAGCCAATGTTAAAGAACGCTAGACATCCGAATAATAGGAATGCAAGCCATACAAGCAGGATATTTATCCAAAATACTTTCTCGTCCGTCAAGGCTTCTTCCCCTTCAGGTAGCTTGTTAACTACTTTGTTTATATAATTTTTAAATCCACCAGGCCATAAATGCTCCTCTGTTTGATGAAATAAGTACAACGGAATGTTTACAAGAGCCCAGAAAATAGCTTGGTGTGGCTTGAAAAACCATAATAACAAAACTGATGAAAGAACACCTAAAAAAGGAGCAAGTTTTGCCCAGTTCTGATTGTTAGAAAATTTCTCTATCATGTTATTTTGCCCCCTCATCTCCATGAAAACTGATTGTAAATCGAATTGTTCCATTTTCTTTCATTATATCCAAACATTTATTTTCATACAAGAAACTATCTATATCATAATTGAAAAATCTATATTATAGAATTACAGCTGTTCTAAGTAAAGATCCTTCTTTAGAGGAAATTCAACAAATGATTTCCGAAATAGCAGCCGCAACTCAGAAGACACGTAATTCTAGTTTAGCCAATTTATGAAGTTTAATCATATAAAATATATTTATTATTGTAATTAGCATCAAACCAATACCCACAATGCTTTTTTCCCTTATTTTGCTAGAAGCATAAAGAGTTCTTATAACTCCATTCATAGACATTCCAAAAATAATTAAAAACATAAACGTAAAGCTTGAAATTAGTATAAATCCAATTATCGCATAGATATAAAACGGTATCGCCATAAATGGAAAAAACACCATAAATAAAGTAGCTACTAATATATTACCTATGCTATTTAATGGATGCATGATTACATAGCCTATTGACGTATGATTCTTACTAACTAAATATAAAATAAGGATCAAAAAAGTAGTTAAATAAATCAAGTTGCCATATATACTATAGCTCAATAGGCTTTTACCTGTATCTAAAAGTATTAATTTTTTTGATGTCGTCTCTGATTTACTCACAAAGGAAGAAATCGGAAAAAAATTTAACTTTATTAAAGTAAAAAAAGAAATTAAAAGAATCTCAAAAATAATTATAAGTAATGGAATAGCATCAGGGGAATCTTTGAAACCAGTCCCAATACAAAGTAATACGATACCTATATCAATGACGCCAAGAGGTATAACGATTATCAAAATAAGAGGCATTATTGTAATAAAGATATATCCAGTAAATTTTCCTCCGATTTTAATTTTACTTGAAAAAATCAAGTAAATTAAAATAGCACTTAGAATACTTATTGCAATCATAATTAACAAATATGGCATATTTTCAACTCCTAATTTATTGTTTATTATAAACAAACTCACGGAAAGCCTTCCTAAATTCCGTTGGAATAATTCCCCTAATATTATGGTTAAAAGCTTCCTTTATCCCATTGTATCACAATTTATAAATGATAGACTATTGATAAATACTAAGATTACTATAAACTAAATGGGATGATTAATTCTGAAAACTTATCTAAAGATATAATTTTTGAATATGAATGTATATATTCCTCATTATTAATTGCTGAAGCTGGTGAAAGAAAAAGGTTTGAAGGTAATAATTGTATATAATTATCTATTCTTTTCAACTGGATATCTACATTTTATAAATTTCATATCGCCAATCTCAAACTTCTTCTCGAACACATGCTTTATCATTTCACGGCTTTCAATAAACTCATTTGTTACTGTAACAAAATACTGTTTATTATCTTTATTTACCAAAAAGAAAGATTTCTTAACATTTTTAAATTCATTAGCTAATTGTGGCATCCCAAATGGTGCGTCAAAAATAAATCCTAATACGTTATCAATTATTTTTTCACCTTTTGTAAGCTTTGGTTTTACAATTAATGTCCATATCTCAGCCTTTGGATATTTTTCTATAACGATCTGTGTTTTCGCATTCTTTTCATACTTTGATAAATCAATTATTTCTCTAATTACTGTAGCTTGCACATTTTGTCCATTATCAAGAAGATAATCTATACTAACATTTAGCAAACTTGAAACTGCCTTCAAATTATCAACATCTGGAATTCCCTTATCTGATTCCCATTTTGTAATTGCTTGCCGTGATACCATCAGTTTCTCTGCCATCTGCTCCTGTGTAAGTCCCGCACTTTTTCTTGCTTCCTTTATTTTTTGTCCTATAGTCATAAACTAAATCCTGGTTTCTAAAACTATGACAAATTAAATTTGTATAGTTTTTCATCCTACTGACTAAGTAGGACGGTAGTGTCACAGGATTCAACTACTAGGATTAAGACTACTATCTTAAAATCTCATGTTCATTCTTTATTTTTTAATGAACGCCTTTACTATTTTATACCCTAGCAAAGTACTACAAGATTATAGGTGTTACCCATTCCTAAAGATTTGTTTCTCACCACAGCCTTTCCTTCTAGGTGTACTATGGCAATTGATTATCTTAAAGATTAAGTTTTATACTAATCCTA
>JAJXWJ010000003.1 GCA_021781655.1 Bacillota bacterium
CTTGGGATAGAATATTAAGATCTTGTTTTATAAAACAAGCAGATGTGTTGCAAGGATTATATTTTCTTCAAGACAGGTATGATCTAGATACAATTAAGAGAAATTTTGAATTTTATGAGCCAAGAACTGTGCATGAATCCTCTTTGTCTCCTTGTATTCATTCAATACTTGCTGCTAAGCTTGGAATGAAAGATAAGGCATATGAAATGTATCTTAGAACAGCAAGATTGGATTTAGATAGTTACAATAACGATACAGAAGATGGATGTCATATTACAAGTATGGCAGGAACTTGGATGTCTATTGTTGAAGGGTTTGCTGGACTTAGGGTAATAGAGGGTAAGTTGACTTTAAATCCATTTATTCCAGAAGTGTGGAAGTCTTTTTCTTTTAAAATCATGTTTAGAGAAGTACTACTAAATATAAAAATATCAAAAGACAATATAATCATTATGAATGAAGCGGATAGTGCTGTAGACATATTGATTAAAAATAAAGTATATACAATAGGTTGTAGAGAAAAAATTAGTATATAAAGAATAGTTAAGAGAGAATAGTTCAGGGTGTCTTTCCTCCACTTTAAGATGTAAAGAAAATAATAATAAATTTCATAATAATTTACAAAGTTGAAAAATAGAATTGATGAGAATTATTTTAATGTATATAATGATTAAACCACAAAAAGCATGAAATTAATAACTTTTATAGTATTATCTGATCTAATTAACTTAGGTAAATCACTATGGAAGGCGACAATTAAAATGTTTTGCAGAAATAATGTTCAACAAATTTCATTAACAGACCCAATAAATAATATGCCAAAGTATTTGAAAGATATATTAGAAAAAAGTTGGGATAATGGCTTTCAAAAGCATATGTTACCTAATATAAATGAGAAACGTTTTTCTGTAATTTACAGTGTTAATTATGCTTCAAGACCTAATTCACCTGTAAATATTATTATTGGTCTTTTGATTTTAAAAGAAATATTCCAATTATCTGATGTAGAATTAATTGGATCTCTTCATTTTGACATCATATATCAGTATGTTTTAATAATAACAAGTTATGAAAAGAAGCCTATTTCAATAAATACATTAATAAACTTCAGAAATAGATTAGTTGAATATGAAAAATCAACAGGTATAGATTTGATTCAAATAGAAGTTGAATCTCAAGCTGATTATATAACTAAATTTCTTAAAGTTGATAATAAAAAAGTTAGAATGGACTCTCTTATGGTAAGTTCATCCTGCAAAAAATCAACTCGATTAGAGTCGGTTTATAATGTAAATGCTAAATCTCATAATTCCCTAAATTTATAAAAGAACTAAATAAAATAGATGCTGACCTTATTCCGGAGGAATGTAAAGTTTATCTTGAAAAAGGTCAAGGCTGAAAATCAAAGTATAAATTGGCACTAAAGTAAAAGTGCATAGCAAACAAACCATCAAAGGGTGGTTTCAAAAAAAATTTAATATAGATGTGAAAGTATAATTAGACAGCTGACTTGATTTTGTATCCTTGATGCTGTGCAATGTCTAATATCCGTAGGAGGCATAAAGCTACCGGCAACAAGATCATGCTTAAACAGCTCAGCAATCCATTTCTCATCTTTCTTATCAGTTTTTTTACCACGAATAGCTTTAACATATTTAGGATGTGCAAGTACGATAGTACAAGATTTTTCTAGTACATTATAAACTGGAATCCAATACTTACCTGTTGATTCCATACAAACATCCTTGCAATTATTATCCAAAAGCCATTAGCGTGAAAAATACTTACGATCTGGCAAAAAAGTGCGAATTTAATAGAGATTCTTAAAGACTTTTTTAAAAAGAGTCCAGAACCTTGAATTAAACTAACAATATATGATTACAATGTTAAATGGGAAATATCAGAAGCTTTTATTAAGCCTTCAGCAATCAGAAATTTTAAAGCTTGTTTAACTGCTTTTTCTTTTTGCTTATCCTGTATTTCCTGAGGTATATCAATTTTATAAAGATCGCAGGGGGTTGAATTCTTCACCACTAATAAACATATAGTATATGGCGGTAAGAATCATCCTTGCGATAGCAATGATGGCTCTCTTTTTACCTCTGCGTTTATAAATACGTTCGTATTTGTTTTTGTAGTAAGGAAATTTATCCGATTTCACGGTTGCATGAGCAACTTGTACTAATGCAGATTTGAGGTAAACACCGGCACGTGTTATACGGACTGATTTTTTCTTACCAGCAGATTCATTATTACCTGGCGTTAAACCCGCCCAGCAACACAAACGCTTGGAATTTGAAAATTGAGACATATCAGTGCCAATCTCGGAAATGATAGTAATCGCAGAGCTTTTGTCTACTCCGGGAATGGTACAAAGAAGTTTAATCGAGTTTTCATAAGATTTGGTCATATTATTAAGCATTTCATCCAATCTAGAAATTGAATTGTTTATAAATTCAAGATGAGAACGAACCATTACTATACGATCTTTCTGTTCCTGTGTCATTTGATATCCTTCTATAGATTCAACCACAGTATCTGCTTTTTTCTTTAGTGATTTCTGAAGAAGAGTTGTACAGTATTCAGGATCAAATGTATCAGAAGTAACCAAGTAGTCTGTGATGGAACTGGCAGAGTTGCCAAACATGTCAGAAACGACAGCATCAAGGGCTACATTGCATACAGTAAAAGCATTTTGAAATCTGTTCTTTTCACTGCTTTTACAAGCAACAAGTTTTGATCGATAGCGAGTGTATTCACGAAGAATACGTATAGGTTTTGGGGAATATAGCTTCCAGGAACTAGTCCTAGACGAAATAGATCTCCAATCCATTTAGAATCTTTCGTATCATCCTTGTTACCTTTAACAGCTTTAACCCATTTGGGGTTAGCGATGGTTGTGTGGATAGTACTTTCCAAAAGATTGTGGACAGGAACCCAGTATTTCCCTGTAGATTCCATACACACGTCAAAGCAGTTATTATCGACTAGCCACTGCTTGAACTGAAGAATAGAATTGTTAAAGGTTGAGAATCTCTTTTTAGAGTAATGTGGTGTAAAGCCCTGTGAAGTAATAATTGTGGCAACGAGAAAAGTCTTATGCACATCGACACCACAACAGATAGGGTAAACAACTTTCATAGTAAAGCCTCCTAAAATAAATATTTAGAGGAGAAGACATTGACTGAATCATCACACATTTAACTAAGAGCTAAAACAATGATTAGCGTTCGGTCTAATAGAACCACTTATTTGTGCTTGAAAGATGATTCTTACACTGGTTAATATACTGTTTTGAACTGAGTTAGTAATCTACGACTCACCTCGCCGTGCTTTGTAGTATATCTTTCCTCAGTTTAATTATTGACAAGTAGTGGAAATCGCACACTATTTTTTCATTACTATTTGTGTCGCAAGCGATAGCGGCGAAATGGAGGTTAATATGAAATTATCAAATGAGTTGGAGGTAGATAAGCCGATTTTTGACAAGTGGCCTTACTATGATGAAAATGAAGTAATAGCGTTAAAAAATGTTTTGGAAAGTAAACGATGGGGAGGTATATTTGATAATTCTCAGAATGAATGTTTTGAGAGAGAATTTGCAGATTATAATGGGAGTTCATATTGTATGTCTGTCTGTAATGGAACATCAGCTTTGTATATTGCCTTAATTGCTGCAGGAATTAGGGCAGGTGATGAAGTTATAGTTCCTTCGTTATCATTTATTTCTACTGCTACAGCAGTAACATGGTGTGGAGCAGTACCGGTATTTGTTGATGTGGATCCTAAAACATTGTGTATAGATATATCAAGCATTGTAGACGCAGTAAGTGAAAAAACACGTGCAATAATACCAGTTCATCTATGGGGAAATGTCTGTGACATGGAGAAAGTTTCAAAGATTGCAAATCAGCATAATTTAATTATAATTGAAGACTGTTGTCAAGCTATAGGGGCATCTCTTAAAGATAAAAAGGTGGGGACGTATGGTATAGCAGGAGTTTTTAGTTTTGCTTTTAATAAAAGTGCAAGCTGTGGAGAGGGTGGAGCGCTAATTACTAATGATTATGAGTTATATTTGAAATTATCAAGATTGCGGAATCATGGACGATTAAAATCGGAATCAAATGTTCATCCACATATTGGTTGGAACTTTAGGATGTCAGAATTTGCAGCAGCTATATTAAGATGTCAATTAAAAAGATTAGAATTTCAAATATTAATGAAGAATAAAAATATTGAGTACATTTATAAGAATATTAAAGAAAATAAAATTGAATGGATAGAGCCGATAGAGACAATTGAGGAATCAGTATCTAGTCCATTTGGATTGATATTTAAATTTATACCAACAAAAAGTGATTTTATACATAGAGAAGAAATTATAAAGTTATTAAAAGCAAAAGGTATTCCCATAGGCGAAAGAACGGTAATACAGTTACAAAGTAATCCAATATATGCAAACGAAAATATAGATGATTACTGCATAAATCGTTCAATATGTAGAAGAAATGGAGATATAGATGTATTTGTTATTGGGCAACCATTAGGTTATGAGGTATTATTAGCAGAAAAAGAGAAAATTGACTATCTAATTAATAGTTTAATCGAAGTTAACAAAATGATTATAGAGAATAATAGTGAGATGGGAGGAAAAAATAATGGCGTATGTATTGGGGATATGTAGCAATGTTCATATGGCTTCGGCAGCACTATGCTATGATGGGGATATTGTTGCAGCAATTGCTGAGGAGAGATTAACACGAGAAAAAAATTCTCGTAAATTTCCTAAAAATAGCATTGAATACTGTTTGAAAGAAGCTGGAATTAAAATGAATGATATATCATGTGTATATATTGCTAATGATCCAGGTGTACCATTAAATATGTATGATTACCGATATGTAGATGTGTTAAGGTGGTATCCTGAAATTATATATCAAATTCCTATGGAATTAGCCCCTTTTTATAAAAGTGAGTATATTGGACCACTTGAGCAAAAATTAAACTATGATAATTGCCATTTAAAGGTAAACTATATCAGTCATCATCTTTCACATATGGCTAATGCATTCTATCTTTCTCCTTTTAAAGATGCGGCTATTCTAACTGTTGATGGATGTGGAGAGGACGGGACCGCGATATTTGGGCTTGGCACTAATAAAGAAATGATGAAAATTAGGACTCAGATATATCCTCATTCTTTAGGATTATTCTATGGAACCATAACTGAGTTTTTAGGATATAGACATGATAGAGATGAATGGAAAGTAATGGGGATGTCTGCATATGGGCATAAAAATAATGAGTTTTACTACAAGTTAAGAAAACTAATTGAAATTAAAGATGATGGTACTTTTGAGTTAAATTTAAAATATTTTAATTTTTACCTTGAATATAGTAGTAGCATGTATAGTGATGCTTTAGTTGAATTAATTGGATGTCCTCCTGTAGCTAATAATAAATTAGAAGCTGTTCATTTTGAAATAGCAGCGGCCATACAACAAATTATAGAAGAAATTTTAACACATATGCTTGAAGTATTATACAAAGAGACAAAATGCTCAAATGTTGTTCTTGGTGGTGGAGTTTTTATGAATTCATTATTTAATGGTAAATTATTAAAGACAACACCATTTGAAGATATGTTTATTTCTAGTTGCCCTGATGATAGTGGTTTAGCAATAGGTGCAGCTTTATATGGGTACTACAACAATTACAATGGAGTAAGGTTAGGAAAACAGATTCAAAACTATTATGGACCAAGTTTTTCAATGGATGATATTGAAAGAGAATTAAGAAAAGCTAAATTACAAATAAGAAAGGTAGAAGATATTGAAAGATATATTGCGGAGAAACTAGCGGATGGTAAGGTTGTGGGATGGTTCCAGGGAAGAATGGAGCTTGGACAAAGGGCATTAGGAAATAGATCAATATTAGCAGATCCAAGAAAAGAACATATGAAAGATCACGTTAACAGCAGTATAAAATTTCGTGAGAAATATAGACCATTTGCATCATCGGTTATTGCAGAAGATTTTTCACTGTATTTTGATGAAGATTATGCAGAATACACTAAATTCATGTCTTTGGCATTAAAAGTAAAAGATGATAAGAAAAAAGATATACCAGCAGTAATTCATGAAGATGGTACAACAAGAGTTCAAGCGGTAAAGAAAGAAGAAAATTTTAAATTATACAAATTATTAACAGAGTTTAAAAAAATCACACAAATTGGAGTGCTATTAAATACTTCATTTAATATTCAAAATGAGCCAATTGTTTGTAATCCTCAAGATGCTATACGAACTTTTTATTCTTCAGGTTTAGATATATTAGTTATTGAAAACTATGTGATTGAGAAATAAAAAAGTGTTAAATTATAAAACAATACAAGATAATTGGAATATAAAAATAGTTGATGAGCTTGAATTAGTAAAAAATCAAGGATATATGAGTAGGGTTTGGAAATGTAAGGATAATTCAAAAGAATATATATTGAAAGAATTTGCAATCAGATTTGATGAAAGAAGTATTTATCCAGCATGTGAATGTCAAAAATACTTAGCTTTATTTGGATTAGCGCCTAATGTCTACTATACAAAAGACATGATGTTATACTGCAAGATTGATAAACATTTTTATTTTTTATCAGATAAAATTGAAGGTACAAATATAAAAAGCAGAAATTTATCAAAAGAGATTATAAGTTGTTTAGGTAAGTTTGTCGCCAGTATTCATTTAAGATTAAGTACAATGAACATACATTTAGAAGATTATCATACATGGTTTGAAGTTCCTAACGTTGAAAGAAAAAAAATAGAGTTTAAGGATCTGATTGCTTCTGATATAAGTGGATATAGTTTTTTAGAAGAACAATACTATTATTTTTTAAAATTCGTAAGCAACAAGCATCTGAATTTTAAATTTCCATTTCAATTTATACATGGGGATATGCATTTGAATAATATAATCATGAGCTTGCAGAATAACGACTTAAAAATAATAGACTTTGATCAGGTCTCATTTTTCCCACGTGTTTATGAAATAGGGAGATTTTTATTAACTATAATCAATTTGGAAAAGGATTTTCATGGGAATATCAAAATTTTTCAAATATTTTTTCATGCATATACAAGTATATATCCTCTTAGTAAAGATGAAAAGTCGGGAATGTTTGATTATTATTATTTTTGTTTAATTTCAAATGTTATTTGCTATTATAAAGAGTATGAGGTAAAAGATAATCTTAAATTTGTTCTTGAACGGTTACAAAAAATGAGGTGGATTAATGAAAATATAAATCTAATTAAGGAATTTTTAAATAGTGACTTTTGATTAAGAAAATATCTAGCAGTAAGATTTAAGGTATAATAAAAATTTTTGTAACAGCAATAATGTTAATTTTGTTTTTTAATAAGTGTTTCAAGTTATTATTTTTTTGCAAAGTTCTATAGAAAATTAGATATTTAATATAATGAATGTTGACATAAAATATGAAAATTTGTATTTTATTTAAAATATAATGTATTTGGGAAGCATTATACAAATGTCACATGCTTGTGTAAACAACTTAATGTAAGATGATTAGGAAGGTTTAATAGAAAAAGACTATGTTATAGATGATAGGTAGTGTAAGTGAGAATTTTATTGGATATGGGAGGATTAAATGGAACATACAGGAAAACAATTGAACTCAGAAATTAAAACCGAATTTAATCAAAAAATATATTACTTGAAAATTTATTTAGATGAGATAGTTATTGGAATTCAACTTAATGACTTAATATATTACAATTGGATTCTTAAATATTTTCAAAATTATTTTAATGAAATTACATGTTATAAAGAAGAGTACAAATATGATAAAGACATTATAAATATTGAGGTTTATAATTATAATGATTTGATTGCTCTTAGAAATCAAGTTTTAAATGATAATAATTATATACCCGAAATAATAACTTATCATTCATATTTTTCTAGTAATCGCAAATGTGAACATGAATATTGTGTTATAAACGATATAAATGGAGAAAGTAAGAAAATAATTGTTTTTATTCCTAATAAATGTGAGGAAGCTAAATATACAGTTATAAGAATAATTAGAAATATACTTATTCATTTATCGTGTAATTCTGGATTATTATATTTACATGCGGCAGCGGTTGAGAAAAATGGGAGTGGAATAGCTATAGTAGGAAATAAATATGCTGGCAAAACAACGACCTTGATTAATTTGATAACTTACGGAGACTGTTCCTTTATTACAAACGATAAATTGTTGTTAAATGGATGTAAAGAAACATACATATATGGTCTTCCAATATCTATAGGAATAAGAAGCGGAACTATTTTGAAAAATAAAATTTTGTTTGATAAAATTTGGTTTAATCGAAGAAAATTCGAACATTATTTATGTCAGAGAGAATTAGATGGGCTAGATAGTGAAGAAGAATATATAAAATACCTAAAAGAAAATCTGGGAAAAATATTTCTACTACCTTATGAATTGTGTAATCTTTTAGACACTAATATCGTATCTAAATCACCGCTTAAAATAATAATAATACCTGAATATAATATAAACTGTGTTAAACCTGAAATAAACAAAGTCTCAAAAAAGGAGTCCCAGAAGGTTATAGAAAATAATGTTTTAGAGTACGATGGGTTTCGAAATAAAATTTTAAATAACAATAAGACAATAATAGCTAAGTTCCTTGATTCAGTAGAAGTTTTTAAAATAGAATATAATGAAAATTTAGTTAAAAGTTTAATTGAAATAGTAGACAATTTATTAAAATCTAATTTGTAAACATAATGAATACTCTCGGAAACTAAATAATAAATAACAAAAATTTATGCAGTTTAAAGTATGCCTGATTAAGGTTTATTTAAAGCAGGTCGTCTGCCAGTTTTTGAGTAGTAATGTTCTAAAGCAGAATGAAGCGAATCAAGATTAAGGAAAGTAAGCTTTTTTATTGAATCAGAGAAAGAAGAAAGTTTTTTACGTAAGGAATCATCTAAAGATGATTCAGTGTTAGAAAGAAAGTCAATGTATTTCTTGTGTGAAGTCCAAAATTTTAACATGTGTGAGCACCTCCTAAAAAATGTATTGTAATTAAGAGGCTACGCCACAAATTTCTATCACATCGTCAAGTATATTATACAGAAAAGTTAAAAAATATGCATAAATTTTGGAGGAAACAGAAAGGAATGCTAATAATAAAAATCGAGTAAACTCGGGCTTTTCAGAGTTTCTGAGAGTACTCATAATTAATTTGGAGGGAAAAAATTATGAATTTATTGGAAGAGAAAATCAGAAGAGACATACCAGAAATTTTTAATGAAAAAAAACTAATCAAACAACATCTTGATCGTTTGATTTGTATAATAAATAACACAATTATTCCACCATACGAGATAATAATACAACCGTCAAGTGTATGTAATTTAAGATGCATGTGGTGTATAGGTAAGAATATTGATGAATATACAAATAAATTAATGGATCAAAGATTAAGTAATGTTGATTCTATGTTAAAAATGATAAAGGGAATAATAGACTATAAAAAAGATATTCGGTATGAGGATAATGAAATCAGAAATTATAAAGTGGAAAAAATTCAATTTTCTGGGCTTACAGGTGAACCGCTTGTATGCAAAGAACCTATTTTAGCAGCGATGAGAGAACTAGTAAAAAATGATAGACAAGTTGGTATGTTTACTAATGGAATTCTAATGGATGAAAGCACATGGGAAACATTAATTGATACAAATTATGTACTAGTTAGTGTTGATGCAGGGCAAGGAGCTACGTATAATTCTATGAAGTATCCAGATTCAAATGATGATATTATAGGAAAAGTTCATAGTAATATTAATGGATTAATTAAACTTAGGAATCGTAGACAAAGTAATTTAGATGTTAATGCAGGGTTTGTTATTAATCCAGATAATTATAAAGAACTATATATGGCAGCTAAAAATTTAAAAGATATAGGTATTCATTATCTTAGAATAAAAACAGACATATCATCCACGTATAATTTGAGTAGTGATCAGATAAAAGAATCAGAGGAAATTTTACAAGAAACAAAGCTAAAATTAGAAGATGATTATTTTAAGATTATTGAAATCCATAAAATATATGATAATGACGCTAAGAAGCGTAATTTCAGTAAATGTTATATGAATTCAATTATGTCAGCAATTTCAGCTGATGGTGAGATGTATCCTTGTAATTATCAAACAAAAATTGGTAGACAACCTTATGGGAATGTAATTGATAAACCTTTTGGAGATGTCTTTGAAATGAAAATTGAGCGTGATTTACGTTATAAAATACCTGAAAATTGTCCCAAAGTATGCGATCCATTTAAAAACCGTTCTAATAGATTATTTGAGATTGTTGAAGGAATATATCATGAATATGGGTTAGAAGCCCTTAAGGCATATATAAGAGAATTATAAAAAGGAGAACTGAAAATATGGAGAAAAATGATGCACGTCAAATTCTTATCTTGCCTTATTATATTGATAAAAGTGAAGATAAATTATATTATGCATTGTTTAAAAGCAAGGATACAGAAGTGTGGATGGGCGTATCAGGAGGTTGTCATTTTGGCGAAGATTATGAAAAAGCAGCCATTCGTGAGGCAGAAGAGGAAATTGGATTTAGCGGAGATATACTACAATTAGATACTGTAGCATATATAAGAAAAGATATTTTTTATAACTTCAAAGATTGGAATGATGATATATTGGTTATTCCCCAAGTGTATTTTGGAATGCAATTAAAGAAGAAATTAATAGCATTAAATGACGAATTCATTGAATTTATATGGGTAGATTTTGAATCAGCATATAAGATGTTGTTTTTTCAAAACAATAAGACTGCTATTTGGGAATTAAATGCAAGATTATTAAAAAAATTAAAAGGTAAGGATTTCTTAAATTATAGGGTTTTTTCTATTGATTGCGTATAAACCAAATGTAGAAAATTTCAAAACATTGAGTGTTAATAAGGGGACAGAGAATCTACAATAGTTTATTATTTTTAAAATGTAGAGCATAATATAATAAAATGATGATATAGATAGTTACAAGTTTGAAAGATATAGAAGTAAATTTTATGCAAATTTAACGTATAATTAAGTAATATTACAGGAGGATGTTGTATATGGCAAGAGCAAAATTTCAGATATTATTAATACCTTACTTAAAAAAAAATGAAGTCATTGAATATTGCATTTTTAAGAGAAAGGATTTAGGTATATGGCAGTTTATTGCAGGCGGAGGAGAAGATGATGAAATACCACTAGAGGCTGCTAAGAGAGAAGGATATGAAGAAGCTAAGATTGATATTAATAGTAAATATGTTCAACTAAAATCGATAACTAGTATCTCAACGGAATTTTTTACAGAAAAGCATAGGGAAATTTGGGGAAAGGAAACTTTGGTTATTCCGGAATATTCCTTTTCAGTTGAATTACGTAGTAAAGAGATTATTATAGCGGAAGAGCATACAGAGTTTATATGGGTTACTTATGAAGAAGCCAAGAACCTACTTAAATGGGATAGTAATAAAACAGCATTGTGGGAACTAGACAATATTATTAAAATGAGTCTCTTATAAATAATTTAATAAAATGAGTTATAGAGCATAGCATTAGAATTTAAATTAGCAGACAGGTCACTTATGTATTCTTATTGTTTTAAATTTCTGAGCTAAGATTATATCTAAAATATTAGTAAATGTTCTGGGAACCTCTATTAATAAGAAATTATACTGAATATTTGCTAAAAATATTCAAATACCAGAAACAATAGAAAGAGAGAATGATGGGAATATAATTCTAGGAGATTATATGATTAAGTAAAGTATATTCTTATATATCAAGAATTGATGTTAGCTGCAATTAAGTTATTATATTTAACTGCTGACACTACAATTATAACTAAGAAAGTATGAAAATTATGATGGCAAACTCTGTTGTTTCAACTCAGGAAATTAGTAAACTATTAAATTTCAAAATCAAATCTATAATATTAAGGATATTGATTTATTAAATAGAGAAAGTGCAAATTTTTAAAAGATATGTATAGAAAAACAAACTTTTTCCTATAGGAATTTCAGTTCAAAGTAAATTCAAAAAAGAAGATATACTTGTTGAAACTGAAATTGTTTATCTTTTGATAATTATTTAAACAAACCAAAGTTTTAATGACTACTAATACTAGAAATAAAAAAGTGATTGACGGAATTATTATTAAATTATTGTTTAGGAGGATGTGAAGAATGGTAATAGGAGTATTTGGGTGCGGATATGTTGGCTTAACAACTGCAGTTTCTCTGGCTAATTTTGGGTATAAGGTTATGTGTTGTGATACTGATGTTAATAAAATTGAGCTATTAAATCAATATAAAAGCCCAATTTATGAAAAAAATTGGATTTTATTTTGAGAAACGTTGCAAAAAAGGAATTACTACAATTTGCAACCAATGCAGAATATATGATTTTGAAAGCAGACGTACTATTAGTTTCAGTAGGTACACCATGCAGAGAAGATGGGCAAGCAGACTTGCAAATTGTGGTAAAGGTTGCTAATAACATTGGTAAATATATGCAAAATACAAGGTTGTTGTGACAAAAAGCACAGTACCAGTTGGTACTGGTAAAATTATAAAATCAATAATAAATAATGGATTAAAAGAAAGAAATGCAAAAATTAAGTTTGATATTGTATCAAATCCTGAATTTTTGAGAGAAGGTAGAGCTATAGAGGATTTTGAAAAGCCAGAACGAATTGTTATTGGTTACGAAAATGAAGTGGCATTAAAAATTATGAAGAATGTATATAAAAGACAGATTATTCAAGGAATTTGTTTATACAAATATTGAAACTGCAGAGTTAATTAAATATGCTTGTAACACTTTCTTAGCAATGAAAATTTCATATATAAATTAAACATCATGCCTTTGCGATAAGGTTGGAGCAAATGTGTTACAAGTTGCAGAAGCAATGGGGGAGGATAGTAGAATAGGAAGAAAATTTTTAGAGCCTGGACCAGGATATGGTGGAAGCTGTTTTTCAAAGGACAATAAGACATTCGTTAATATGGGAAAAGATTACGATTGTGAAATGCTATATGGAAAAACAACTATAGAAGTCAATGAAAGACAAAAGGAAATGATGTTTTTGAAAATTAAACAAACTTTTGATAAATTAAGAGGTAAGGTTATAGCTATTTTAGGACTCACATTTAAGTCAGAGACAGATGATATTAGAGATGCTGTTTCAGTTTATTTAATAAATAAACTCAACTTTCGCATGAGAAAAACACTAGTTTTTCCTTTAAAAAAGTAGGTAATGTTGATATAAAATAATCCAAAAACAAGTTAATCTGCTCTTTTGTTAAAGAAAGTTTTTCTTGTAATGCGTTTTCAAGTAATTCTAAAATAATTTTAATTGCTTCTAAAAATTGTATATCTTCAAGTTCATCACAACAATTAAAAAATAAGCCGCCTATAGTACGTAAATCTTCATTGTTGCGACTTTGTGTAGATAGCATAATATATCGAGTAAATACAATAGTAGTATGTGCAACCATTGATTCATAAGAACGTCCTTGAAATTCTTTTGCAAGATTTAAAAATGATTTGTTCATTTTGAAGAAAACTTCGATGTCCCAACGTTTTCCGTATATTCGTATGATTTCTTTATCGCTTAATGAAATATCTGTTGAAATTAGTGCTAACCAATTTTTTGACTTATTTTTATCTTTAACAAAGACTATTTTTGCCTTTATAGGCGTAGCCTGTGAGTCTTCACCTATTTCAACAATTATAGATGCTTTAACTTTAGCTTTGCCACGTTTTTTCTTTAGCGTAGCATATAAGGATTTTAGATTTAGCCTTCTATTTTCATAAGTATAAAAAACTTTTGGCATAGCTTTAACCATAGCTATTGTATGAAATTTAAGTTCTAAAATTCTTATTAAAGTTTTTGGATAAGTAAACCAACTATCAAATAAAACATAAGTTCCAGGTATAGCATAAGCTGTTGCTTGTTTTAGTAGAACAATCATTGCATCTGGTAATTTTTTTATAGATTCAGTCTTTATTTTATAGCTATTGCTTCGCTTATCTACATTTGGGTTAATTGGGCATATACGATTTTCTTCTTTTTCTGAGCTTAATAATGTAAAAGCTAAAGTTAAAAAAGTATTTCCATCAGACCACCCTAAAGTAAGCATTCTGAAGCCTTTTTTATATTTACGATCTACGTGGTCAAAGACCTTTGCAAGAAGCTCTACGGATTTACTTCTTGTTTTACTATAGAACGAATCATCAACAATTAGAACATTCACTCTGTACTTGGATGTTAATGGCTCAATATCATTTTTAATTATTGATGATGATAATAAAAACAAGAACTTTCTCCAATTAAAATGTGTAGCATTTAAAAAACCTGTATACAGTATCTTTGGCAAAGCAAGTATCTGTATTTTTAGAATCAAGAGTACGAAATAAGTTTTTACCTGTAAATACTAACAAGAAAATGAATTTAAATATTGAACCACAAGGGAATCCTTTTTATTTAGAAAAGTTCGATTGCTTTAAAAGAGAATTAATTATATTTTTCTTGAAAAATATATCAATAGTAGATTTAAACTGTTTTTCAGTATCATTTTTTGTTATAATTGTATCCATGAAGAACATCCCCTTTGGTTTTTGTTTGTCGTGATTCAATTATACCAAATAAGGGAATGTTCTTCATTTATTTTGCTTCTAAATACTGAAATTACAGGCTACGCCTAAAAAAATCATATGCGAAAGTTGAGTAAATAAACTAATAAATAATGGTGCTCATGTTAAGACTTTTGATCCTATGGGGATTGAAAATGCAAAAATAATTTTTAAGGATGAAAAAGATAATGTTAAATTTTGTGAAAATATTGAACAAGCAATGCAGGATGCTAATGCAGTAGTTATTATGACTGGATGGCATCAATTTAAAAATATTGATCTACTAAATGCAAAGAAAATATTAAAAATCCTATTATTTTCGATTATCGGAATTTATATTCGAAAGAATGTGTTGAAAGGATTGGGTTTAGATATACTGGGATTGGAATTTAATTTCAATTCGCATGGTTTAAATACACTGTCTTTAGACGATATAATCTTATAGCCATTTAAGAAACTATAAATATGACAATACTAATTACTAAGGATGGTGATTAGTATGAGGGAATACAATAAAAGAAGTCACACTGTATTTGACATAAAATATCATGTCATATGGGTAACAAAATATAGATATTAAGTATTGAATAAACTAATAGCTTCAAGGTTACGAGAACTAATCAGACAAGGTTGCAAATCAAGAAATATTACAATTGTTAGAGGAAGAATTGGAAAAGACCACGCTCATATATTAATAGGACGTTCTCAGAACATTGCTCCAAGTAAGATTGTACGGTATCTTAAGTGGAGGTCATCAAGATTGATACAAAAGATCTTCTCAAAATTAAAGAAAAGATACTAGGGGCAACATTTGTGGGCAAGAGGATATTTTTGTGCAACGGGTGGTAGTGTTACAGAAGAAACTATTGAAAGGTATATAGAATGTCAAGCACTTAGTGATAAAGAAGATATATTCAAGAGAAGTATATGCAAAGAATTTGAGAGTTTATTAATGGAGGTTTTCAATTTGAAAAAAGAAATTAGATTGATACTATTAGCTGTGTTAAAAAAAAGAAGTAAATTAGAAGAAGAAGAATTGGATACACTGATTAAATCTAAACAAGATTGGGGATTTATAGCTGGACAACTTCTTAATCACAGATTATCAGGTTATTTTTATGAAGGTCTAAACAGTGAACAAAGATATTATATGTTGCCAGAGTTTAGGAGAACAATAAACCTTTTGCTAAAGGGGCAAAGGAAGTTAGCAATTGAAACAGTAAATACTTTACAGCCTATTTTAAATGAATTTGACAATCAAGGTATAAGGTATGCAGCATTGAAAGGATTGGTATTTCATGCTAATATTTATAAAATTGGAGAAAGAAGGTCTAATGATTGTGATATTTTAGTGTTGGAAGAAGATTTAGAAAAGCTAGATAAAGTTCTTAGAAAATTTGGATTTATTCAAGCTTTGGGGAATAGTAATACTGAAGCTACAAGAAAAGAAAAGATAATACAGCGATTAAATTATCACGATTTAGTTCCTTATGTCAAAGAATTTAATCTAGATTTTCTTGAAAAATTAAGAGTAGACATAAACTTCCATTTTGATTCCAAAGATCATGATATTACTAAGCAAATAATTGATTACGGTACTACTATATATTCTAATGATAAATATAAAATTAAAGGATTAAAGTGGGAAACACATCTTGCACATTTATGTGTTCATTTTCACCGAGAAGGTAGTAATAATATATGGGTGGATGATAAAAGAGATGTAACCTTGTACAAAATTGTAGATATAATTAATACACTTAGATTGCATAGTAGTAAAGAACAATTATATAATTGGTTAAAATTAATGAAAGATTTTGGTTTAGAACAACAGTGTTATTTCACTTTATATCACTTAATGGAATTTTATCCAAATGAAATAAGTGAAGATATTGTTGATTTAATTAGACCTAGTGAGGTTTCTTTTGTTAATGAGGTAAAAATAAATAATAATATAATTAAAACCAGAGAAGTAAGCTTCTTTGATCAAACGTTTAATCTAGTTTTTTCTAAAGATTTTAGAAAGCAAAAGCAAGACTAATAAATAATGATGATTAAAATTTAAAATTGTAGAGGGAGATTTATGGACAAATATATAGATCTACATACACATACTACTTCTTCTGATGGATTGTTAGAACCAGCAGAACTTATAAAAACAGCTGCTTCTATTGGTTTAAGTGCGATTGCTATAACTGATCATGATACTATAGATGGTATCTATAAAGCAAAAGAAGAAGCTTTAAAATATAATATTGAGCTAATTAATGGCATTGAGCTAAGTGCTGAATCTTCATATAATTCACATATATTGGGATATTTTGTTGATATTGAAAATAATATTTTTAAGAGTAAACTAAAAACAATAAGTGATAAAAGACTTAGCGAAATAATAAAAGTTTTTTCTTGCCTAAGGAAACTAGATATTAAAATTTCTCCAAATGAAGTTGTTAAACAATTTGGGGCACTAAGTATTAATGGAATAGCAAAAACTATGTGTTTAAAAGGGTACACTGATTCTACTGATGAAGCTTTTCATAAGTATTTATCAGTTAATAGACCGGCTTATGTAAAGAAGTCAAATTTAACACCTAAAGAGGCTATAGAATTAATTAAAATAGCTAATGGCATAGCTGTTCTGGCACATCCTTGTAGATTAGGAGTTGAAGAGTCAAAATTTTTAGAAATATTAGAAGAATTAATAAGTTACGGATTAGATGGTATAGAAGTATTTCATTGCGATCAAAAAAATTATGGTTACTATAAAAAGATAGCAACTCAATATGATCTTATTCTGTCTGGAGGAAGTGATTTTCATGGGGATGGTACTTCTGCATTAGGAGAAGCTAACAACAATAAAAAAATAATGTATGAAATATTAAATAGTTTAAAAAAGTATTATAGATTACATTATCACATCAAATAATAAAATAAGTAAAATCAATATTGGTTTTAGATGATTATTATTGAAAAATTTAAAAACTTTTATTATCAATATCTAGCATAAACATTGTATGTTTTAAGATATTCCAAGTAATAAAGTCTATAATTTTATTGAATAATTTAATATAATTAACCACATAGCCAATAACTGCTTTTGGTTTTGTTGTAATTATATTAAATCAAAGGTTACTGGCTATTTATATGTATATATTTATGGACATATGAGAAATAGGACCTAAATGCAATTTTAATCAATGCACAAATAGAAGTAATAAATTATATTCTTAGATAAGTGTGGGGATTTGATTATAATATGAAATTATGGGGATATTGTCTTTTGCACAAAAAATGTTGAGTTCCTTAATATAAAGAAAAATAGTGTTAATGATTTTATTTAAAGTAATATCAAGGGAAGTGATTGAGTGAAAATACTAGAAGTTAATATTGATAAAAGTATCGACCATGATGAATTTAGAAAGATAGTGAGTTTTATATCAGAAGATATTACATCATATTCTATGGAAGAAGGAAAAATAATATTAAGGTTAGTGAATGAAGCTGATAATGTTCAAATTAAAAATGAAGTGATTCGCATGGCTAGTAAGTTTGTTTCAACTTCAGAGCTAAATCGTGAAGTATTTGTAAATAAAGTTGAGAGGGATTATCATAGTTTGTATGAAACGAAAATAGTCCATGTTTTTGAAAATGGAATGATTTCTCTTCAAAAAGAAGCACTATTTTTATATAAATATTTCGAAAATATTTTTAGAAACATTGCAATATTTATAGATGATCAATGTATTGAAAAATCATATCCGGTTATTTTACCTATTAATCAATACAAAAAAACTGGATACTTAACAAATTCACCTCAATACTCAATGTTTTGTTGTTCAGCTTGTGAGAATATTCAGATGTTAGAGCAATTGGATAAATACGCAGACAGTGAAGCTATTGAGAAATATTTAAATAGACCTGCATATGCATTATCTCCTTCTGCATGTTTTCATACATATCTAGAATATGAAAATCAGATTCTGGATAAGAATCAAACTGTTACTTTTACCCAAAGCGTATTCCGGAATGAAGGAAGATTTAATTATACTGATTTTGGAAGACTTCGAGATTATCATGTGCGTGAAATTGTGTTATTAGGGAATATGGAGTATGTAATAGAAAAACGTAAAAAAATAGTTGACCAAATAATTACATTTATAAAAGAAATAAATCTTTGTGGAGATATTTCAATAGCATCTGATCCTTTTATTATGCCAAAAATGCAGAAATTTAAAAAAATACAGGTTACTGAAGCGAGTAAATATGAAATGCATTTGAATTATGAAAAAGAACAAAAACTATCAGTGGCATCTTTCAATCTACATGGAACTGCCTTTACTCATCCATTTAATATTAAGATTAAAGAATGCCAAGAAGCAGTAACAGGCTGTGTGGGATTTGGATTAGAAAGATGGGTGCTAGCGTTCTTAAAGCAATATGGTGTAAATGTTAAAAATTGGCCACAAAAAATAAAGGAGGTGTACTATAATGAAAAACGTTAAAGATGTAGTTTTGCAATGTCATAATGCACTATTAAAAGAGAAAGGAATTAATAAAATATCTAGTCCGGATATGGATATGACTAGAGAAAATGGTATTGATTCTTTAGGAATTGTTTCGTTAGTTCTAGAAATTGAGGAAGAATTAGGGGTTGAGTTGGACTCAGTGTTGGCAATGATTAGAAAAAGTAAAAAAATCGCTGAATTTATTGAGGTTATTGAGAATGCAATTGGATAGAAAATATATACACGAAATATATAATCAAGAACAGAATTTTTATGATGGATATGAATCATTCTGTTTTCAGAATTGTTTACGTATTCTTCTGGAATCAAAAGGATTCAGGAGTGCTGCTCTATACATTAATTCATCATTGTCTTTAATATATGATGAAAATGAGGACGTTTGTAAGTTCCGTACACATGAAAATGTAAGGGGGTTACTACCTTCTCTTAATGATTATGTAAAAAGATATTATTATGATAGCCCAAATAAAGAAGAAATTTTTTATGAAAACATTAAATACATGTTTACCCATAATGAGCCAATTATTGTGGGTGTAGATACATATTATTTACCATATGCAATAAATTATATGAAGAATCATGCTGTTCATACTCTAATATTGGCCGGATATGATTTGGATAGAAATGAAGTGAACTTAATTGATTGGTATGAGCCTTGGCTTTTTAAAGGTACCATAGATATAGATATTTTCTTGCAGGCAAGGAATTCAGAAAATCCATATGATGGTACGGTATTCAGTGGAGTTCCTATTCAAAATAATTGGGCATATATAGAGAAATTCGATCAGAAAGAAACTAGAAAATTATTTAAAGAAGTTATTCAGTATACAATGAAACAGTATTATGTAGACTACGACAACGTAGGACCACAGGCTTTATGCAAAATGTATAATTATTTTAAGAGTTGTAAAAGTGAATCAGGATATATTGGTATATATAAAGATATATATACCGGAATAAAGCGACACAAGTTATTCTTATTATATTTAAGTATATATTTAACTATCGAAGATATAAAGTTGTTAGCTAATGCTATTGAATTGTTAAAAGAAGTTGTTAAAAAATGGGATATTATGTTAATGCTTTTAATGAAGCAAGCAAAAAATCCTACAGAGAGAACTAAAACTCGTGCTTTAAATAAGTTCCAAGAAATAATAGAGGATGAAAGCAAATTATATACATGCATAAATCAAATTAATGATTTTCTAAACACAACTGAACTTGAAAAGGAAGTGAAGATACTTTTAAATAAACAGGAGTATGAAAGGCTTAATAATGTATTTTTATGGAACGATAAGTTTCAACAGATAAACTACTATTATTTAGACCGAGAAAAAATGCTACAAAAAAATAATATTACTGTGCGAGTAAGGAAAAAAAGAGACACTTATAAGTTACAAATCAAAATTCCAGTCAAAATTGAAAGGGAATTACATATCAAGTCTGAATATGAGGAAGATGTAGATAATGATCTAAGTTTTATTCCAGCAAATAAGATTGAAAAAGTTTGTAACATTTCTGTTGGTGATGCTTCAAAGATTGGAGAACTAGTTACAGAGAGACAAGTTTGTCAGTGGAATGATGATATTAAAATATGCTTAGATAGAAATACATTTTTAGGAATGGAAGATTATGAGCTTGAAATTGAATACACTAATCGATTAGATAAACAGATTATAGACAAAATCAAGCAGTGTAATATATCTGTAGGAAACTCGACAAAAGGGAAGTATGGAAGGTTTTCTGAAAGATACTTTTCTATTAAAAGTGAGGAGGAATTAGGTTGAAAGATACCTTGATTAAAGTAGATAATATAAAAAAGTCATTTAAAATTAACAAGAGAGCGAATGGACTTCCAGGACATATCGCTAATCTTTTTGTACCAAAGTATGAAATGAGAAAAGCTGTAGATGGTATTAATTTTGAAATTAAAAAGGGTGAAGCAGTAGGATTTATAGGTTCTAATGGTGCGGGAAAATCAACAACGATAAAAATGTTGTCAGGAATCTTATATCCAGATGAAGGGAATATAGAGATAGCTGGATTTATTCCATATAAGCAAAGAAAGGCATATGTGTCCAATATTGGGGTTGTATTTGGACAAAAATCACAATTATCTTGGGACTTGCCCATTATAGATAGTTATGAACTATTAAAGCATATTTATAAAATTCCATATGAAACATATGAAAAAAATCTAAAACAATTTACAGAACTTTTAGATATGTCTTCCTTTATTGAGCAACCGGTAAGACAGCTTTCGTTAGGTCAGAGAATGAGGGCTGATATAGCTGCATCGTTATTACATTCGCCTAATTTAGTTTTCTTTGATGAACCAACCATCGGATTAGATGTTGTGGCAAAAGAAAGGATTAGAGAATTTATTCGTTATATTAATCGGGAAAAAGGAATTACGATAATATTTACTACACATGATATGCAGGATATAGAAAAGACCTGTAGCAGGCTAATATTAATTGATAAAGGCAAAAAGTTATATGATGACAGCGTAAATGGATTATTAGAAAAATATTCAACTCAGAGAAAATTGAAAGTTGAATTTGAGGTGGATTATAATATAGAACCAATTGAAAATGTTGTTATAGAAAACAAGGAAAATAATAAGAAAGTCTTTTCTTTTAGTAATCAAAATGTATCTATTAAAAGTCTTATTTCTGATTTAATGGGAAGGTATGAAATAAAAGACATGTCTATTGAGGAAATGGATATTGAAAGTGTAGTAAGGAAGATATATGAAGGAGGAATCAAGATTTCATGAGTACATATTTAGGGTATTTTAAGATAGCATTTCATAATAATACTGTGTATAGGGTGGAATACTTACTTGGAATATTAAACACATGTCTTCAAATCTTTATTTCATGTACAATATGGAAAGTTTTATACGGAGGTCAACCAGAGGTAAAAGGAATTACGTATGCTGCAGTTGCAACTAATCTAATAATTGCGCTTGGACTTAGTAATGCATTTTCACTAAATGACTTTTCAATCCAGCAAAAAATTGGCGACGGTTCTATTGCAATGGAACTACTAAAGCCCATTGATTTAAGGATTAGTTTGCTTGCTGGAAACCTTGGAGAGATTATATTCAAATTATTAACTAATTTTATTCCATCTGTGATATTTGCGGCATTGTTTATAGGTATTCTGCCGCCTGCGGGAGTTGTGGCAGTAATCTTTTTCGTGATTAGTGTTGTATTGGGTTTTGCGATACTATGGACAATTAGTACAATTATTCAGATGACTGCTTTTTGGATAATAAATGTGTGGAGTGTATCTACAATTAAAAATGTAATCATAAATATTTTAGCAGGTGCTTCCTTACCACTATGGTTTATGCCAGAATATATTAAAAAATTTATTCAATACACTCCATTTGATTCCATTTATTTTGTGCCAGTAAAAATATATATGGGAAAGATAAGCGATGGCGATATACTTTTCTATTATGGTAAGCAGATTATGTGGTTTGTTTTGTTATATACTATAGGTTTTCTTATGTGGCAGAGAGGAAAAAGAAGAATTGTGGTACAAGGAGGATGATTATGGATAATAATAGTAATGATAACTCATTTTATATGTTTCTTTATTATGCAAAGAATACAATAAAATCATGGTTTCAATATAAAGTAGATGCCTGTATGCGATCTCTAGCAGTGTTCTTAAGGGAAGCTGCAGGTATAGTAGTTATTTACCTTACACTTATGACTTTTGATAATATAAATGGGTGGAAGCCAAATGAATTATTATTCTTATTTAGTTTGCTTTTCTTGACATATGGTGTACTGATTATATTTTTCACTGGTTTACGAGATTTTGAGAATATGATAAACAATGGAGGGTTTGATAGATTTATTTTGCGTCCAAGAGGTTTGCTATTTCAGGTAATAGCTAGTAATGCAGATTGGTTTGCAGCCATTGGGCATGGTGGATTGGGTATTACTTTATTTATTATTTCAGCAGGGGAAATAGGTATATCGTGGAATTTGAAAACTATTTTGTACTATATTGCAGTGGTTATCGGTGGAGTATTAATTCAGGGAGCAATTTTTTTAGTAATGGCATCACTAAGCTTTTACTTTATCAAGTCTAGGAATATAAGTGAGGTCTTTTATTGGAATGTTAGAAAATTTGCTGGTTATCCAATAAGTATTTTTCCAAAGATTATTCAGTATATTATGATGTATATTGTCCCATTTGCATTTGTAAACTATTTTCCAGCTCAATATTTCCTTAGAAAGAGCGACATGAATCAGTATCCACTTTTATTTATGTATATAACGCCTGTAGTAGGTATAGTATTGTATTTGTCTGCTTATGTATTTTGGAGGAAAAGTTTATTTCATTACAAAAGTACAGGAAACTAGAAAATCATAGTGGAGGGATAAGATGTTTTACGATAAAGTAGTACAAGGTACTTTGATTCAAGGTGAAAATGTGTATCCGGCGGAAACTTTAAAAGAACAAATTGAAAGAATAAAAATAATCCTTAATAGTTTAAATTTGAAAGAGCCTTTAGTTGCATTGGCTTTACCCCGAAATGTTTATCTTATAGCATCAATGTTTGCATCACTAGAAAGCAATATTACATTTTTGCCTATAGATACAGGACAGCCAAAAGAACGGATACAATATATGCTAGAATTTGCTCAAGTAAGCTATGTGCTTACCTTAACTGAAAATGTTTTTGACTTTGGAGGCATTAATACAATATATTTGGATAATCATGAATATAATACTGATATATGTATACAAAATGATAATATTAAAAACAACATAGCTTACATTTTATATACTTCTGGTACAACAGGGAAACCTAAAGCTGTAGAAATTACAAGGGAAGGTTTGAATAATTTTATCGAAGGAATCCCTTCATTAATCGAATTTAATGAGGGAAAAAGATTGGCATGTTTCACAAGTGCAACATTTGATATATTCTTTTTAGAAACAGTGGTGGCACTTTATAAAGGTGTGAATGTAGTTTTGGCGAATGAAGATGAACAGAATAATCCTAAGAAAATGATTAAAATATTAGATGATTATTCTATTAATATGATACAGATGACACCATCTCGCTTGAAGATAATACAAGCATTTGATAATGAATTTGAATGTTTAAAAAATATTCATACCATAATGATTGGTGGAGAAAAACTCCATTATGAAATTTTTAAAAGCTTACAAAACAAAACAAAGGCCAAAATATACAATATGTATGGTCCAACAGAAACTACTATATGGTCTACAGTAAGTGAACTTACAAAAAAAAACAAAATAGATATTGGACAACCGATTCTTAATACAAGAGTATACTTACTTTCTGATGATATGAAAGAAGTTACTAATGGAAACATTGGGGAAATTTGCATTAGTGGTAGCGGTTTGGCAAGGGGTTATTTGAATAGTGAAATACAAACAGAAAAATCATTTTGTAACTTATCTTTTTATCCATACGAAAGAATTTATAGAACTGGAGATTTAGGAAGATATGATGAAGATGGTGATTTATTATGTTTGGGTAGGAAAGATGAACAGATAAAATTACGGGGACACAGAATTGAGTTAGAGGATATTGATACTAATATGCTAAAAGTTACAGGAATAAAGATGATAGCATCTTGTTTCGACACTGAAAAAGAACAGTTGATTTCATTTTATATAAGTGATACTAATTTAGATGATAAAGTTATACATAAGCAGGCTAAATTATATTTACCAGAATATATGATACCAGATAAGTTTTGCAGAGTGGAACATATGATGTATACATCAAGTGGTAAAATGGATCGAAGAGCACTTCTTAGTGCTAACAAGGATGTTGAGAAGATAGCCAGTGAAATGCATGAAGTTGACTCAAAAATAAAAGATGAAGTTCTGGAAGTTGTAACTAACACCATCAGAACTGTAACAGAAAGTACAATAACTTTACTAGATGGAAAAACAAAGATTGAGGAATTAGCACTAAATTCAATTAGCTATATCAATATGATAGTTGAATTAGAGAGCATATTTGATATTGAATTTGAAGATGAAAAATTGGGAGTTACAGCGTTTGAAAGTGTTGATTATATTGTGAAATATATTAAAGAACTAATGTAAGAACTTCATTTCGTTACTTAGTTTAATATTAATGCTTAGTTCAATGAATAAAAATATCATCTCAAATAGCTACTTCTAAAAGTAATTGTTTTACTATGTTTCTAGTATATTTTTGATGTATAAAGTTCCATAATGTCATATTCAATCCAAAATGGTAGTTGCCAATAATTTGGTTTAAATAAGGTTTTGTTACAATACCAGCTTCATAAATAAATATTTCATGGTAGTATATTAGTAAAATATAGATATAGAAAGAGGTGAATATAGATAGATATATATATAATATGTAGGTCGGAAGTTGGGCAGAATATGTGTGGAAATTCTACAGAAATTTCTGAAGTATTAAATAAGAGAGATTCACAACACCTTATTAGGATGTTTCTTAATCAGATGCAAATCAATAAAGATGATTTTAAATTTGAACGAGGAAATTTTGGGAAACCATATCTATTGGAAAGTGTGATTTTTTTTAATCTCTCATATAGTGATAATTATATTGCGGTAGTATTTTCTAGACAGGAAGTTGGAATTGATATCGAAGAAATATCAAATTGTAAGTTCAAAATAATGGATAGATTTTTTACAAGTAATGAACAAAGTTATATAAAGAATTCAAACAACTTAAATATGACCAATCAGAGATTTTATGAAATTTGGACAAGAAAAGAAGCATTTATTAAAAGAGATGGTCGAGGACTAAATATACCACTTAGGAGTTTTGATGTTTTAATTAATGAAAATGTACCGTATTTTAATACAATATTCTATAATAATCACATAATTAGTATTTGTGTAGATAAAAAAGAGGAGTATGAAATACATAATCTGCAATTAGATAAATTGGATATGTTTGAATGCTGTATCAATAATTAAATATAAATATAAATATAAATATATATCTTCTAACTGAAATATATAGTGGCAGAAACATGACTATCTTCGTATACTCTAGTGTTTCATACTTGAGCCAATTCAATATATGCATCTGAAGTTTACATTTAGGTAATAGAAGTATACTACTTTTATGTAAGGTATATTGGCATTAACAAGCGACTTGATTTTATTATAAGGAGTTATAGTAAAAAATGCTTTGAAATTTGTGAATATGTGTTTAAAAAATAGAAAAGGGGTATAATGAATGAAGATTAAAGAGTTACCATTTAAATTACCAAACAAATTTATTGCTTATAAACCATTTGATGCATCTCGTATATCTATTTTACTGGCTCAAGAATCATTATGCAAAGAGATATATGAAAATTTTTTACATTTTCGTATTGAAAAAGAAATTGAAAAAGAAAATATAAAATTAGATTGTCATTTTAATGAAGAGTTTTCAAGCATAGGTGTAAAAAAAGTACCTATTGATATAATAACAGATTTAGGAATCGATTTTATAACATTTTGCAGGACAGCCATAGAAAAGGATTTTTATATTTTCTTACCGATCGAGACATTTGAAGTAAGTAACTATATAAATTATAAAAAAAAATATAGACCACACCATATATTTATATATGGATATAATAATGAAAAGGAAGTATTTTATTGTTCAGAATTTTTTTCATTTGATAAGGGTATTTATTCATCAGAAACAGTTACATATAGAGAAATGGAGGAGGCATATTATAAATTACAAACTGAATTAGAAAGTAAAGTGATGCTTAATGAATGGGCTCAGTGGATGAAAGATATTCAGCTTCTCCATAGTTTTAGAGAGTATAACGATAAATTTAATATTAAAAGATTAATTTTAGGATTACAGAATTTTCTTGAAGAGAATGATTGTTATGGGAATAAAAATTATATAAAAGATGTATTTTACGGTTTTGCTATTTATGATTTGATTATTGAATATATAAACAATATTTTGAAAAGTAGTAAAAGTAATTTTGATATAAAGAGTCTATCATTAATTTTTTACAGATTTCGTTATATGAAATTGCAAGCACAATTTATTCAAGAAAATTATTCAAAGTATAATCAAAGTATACAGTCAATTATAGATAGCTATTGGGAAATGGAAGAAAAGTCCTATAATGCATTAAAATTGGCTATCAAGTTTTCGATAAGTCATGAAAAAAATATATTGAATAAAGTTATAAATTTGATAGAAGAGCTTAAGAAAAATGATTATATTGTAACAATAAATTACATCGAATGTTTAAAAAATATCATTTAGTTTTTTTCATGATAATATATTTTCATATTCTTTAGAGAGATGATATGAAAATGAATTTAAATATTGAACCACAAGGGAATCCTTTTTCTTTAGAAAAGTTCGATTGCTTTAAAAGAGAATTAATTATATTTTTCTTGAAAAATATATCAATAGTAGATTTAAACTGTTTTTCAGTATCATTTTTTGTTATAATTGTATCTATGAAGAACATACCCTTTGGTTTTTGTTTGTCGTGATTCAATTATACCAAATAAGGGAATGTTCTTCATTTATTTTGCTTCTAAATACTGAAATTACAGGCTACGCCTAAAAAAATCATGTGCGAAAGTTGAGTTAGAGTTCTATTAAAATAAAATATTCATGATTTTGCCTGGATTCAAGAAGAGTATATATGTTTGGTGTAAATCAAAGAATATATTTACAAAGTTCATAAATGATGTTAATATGAGCGTATTATAAGAAAATGTATTCGAATTTATAATTTTGAAACTATTTAAAAACATATTCTATATGATTAGAATTACAGTTATATTTTTTATATAATGATTAAACCACAAAAAGCATGAAATTAATAACTTTTATAGTATTATCTGATATAATTAACTTAGATAAATCACTATGGAAGGCGACAATTACAATGTTTTGCAGAAATAATGTTCAACAAATTTCATTAACAGACCCAATAAATAATAATCCAAAGTATTTGAAAGATATATTAGAAAAAAGTTGGAATAATGGCTTTCAAAAGCATATGTTACCTAATATAAATGAGGAACGTTTTTCTGTAATTTACAGTGCTAATTATATTTCAAGACCTAATTCACCTGTAAATATTATTATTGTTTTTTTGATTTTAAAAGAAATATTCCAATTATCTGATGAAGAATTAATTGGATCTCTTCATTTTGACATCAGATATCAGTATGTTTTAAGAACAACAAGTTATGAAAAGAAGCCTATTTCAATAAATACATTAATCAACTTCAGAAATAGATTAGTTGAATATGAAAAATCAACAGGTATAGATTTGATTCAACTAGAAGTTGAATCTCAAGCTGATTATATAGCTAAATTTCTTAAAGTTGATAATAAAAAAGTTAGAATGGACTCTCTTATGGTAAGTTCATCATGCAAAAAATCAACTCGATTAGAGTCGGTTTATAATGTAAATGCTAAATCTCATAAGCCCTTAAATTTGTAAAAGAACTAAATAAAATAGATGCTGACCTTATTCCGGAGGAATGTAAAGTTTATCTTGAAAAAGGTCATAAAAATGAAATTATTTATAGGACAAGAGATGTTGAAACAGCTCTTGAAAGATAGTAATTATAAAACATCAGAATTATTTTTATTGGCAATTAACACATTCTGTAATATATTTTCTCATTTTTTTTATGAAAGTGAAAAATTTAATACACATTCTAACGGATAAACGATTACTTTTTGGGGCTTAATCATATTATAATAAATATAAATGGTAAATTAGTGTATACAACTAAAATAATAAACGGATTGAGTTGAGGATATATGGCAAATATAAAGGATGTAGCAGAAAGGGCAGGAGTAACAGTTACCACAGTATCGAGAGTTTTAAATAATAGAGGTTATATAAGTGAAAAGACTAGAAATAAAGTACAAGTTGCTATAGATGAGCTTAACTATCAGCCAAATGAAATAGCAAGAGCACTTTTAAAAAGAAAGTCAAACATTATTGGTCTTATTTTACCTGATGTAGCACATCCATTTTTCTCTAATCTTTCTAAATACATTGAGTATTTTGCTTATGAAAATGGATATAAAATATTACTGTGTAATTCTTATCAAGATAGTAAAAAGGAAAAAGAGTATATTGAAATGTTAAAAAGAAATCAAGTAGATGGAATTATCATGGGAAGTCATACACTTGAAATTTCAGAATACCTTGATTTAAAATTTCCTATAGTAGCGTTTGATAGATTTTTATCAGAAGATATACCTTATATTACATCTGATAACTATAGTGGTGGAGCCATGGCAACACAATTGCTAATAGATAAAGGCTGTAAAAAGCTAGCTCATATTAGTGGACCTTTAATATTAAATACGCCTGCTAACAAAAGATGTGAATCTTTTATAGATGTTGCAACTAAAAATAATATGCCTTATGTTATAGTTGAAACTGAACTAAATAGTTTTAATATTGAAGCATATGAAAACATTATATATTCATTATTTAAAGAACATCCAGATGTGGATGGAATATTTGCAAGTAGTGATTTTATAGCAGCTTGCATAGTTCATGCATCCAGTAGTCTAAATAAAAAGATTCCAGAAGATTTGAAAATTGTTGGATATGATGATACCTTAATTGCGCCATTAATTGTTCCAGCGTTGACTACAATAAAGCAGCCCATAGAGAAAATTGGAAAGCTTGCTATTGAAACTATAATCAATCAAATAAACGGTATAGAAGTTGAGAAAGAAAATATTTTACCTATTGAACTTATCTTACGTAAAACAACATAAAAGAATAGTAAAAAGCTGTTGATATGAATAAATGTCAGCAGCTTTTTTGATTTTTCTTATAAAAATTTATGGTATTAAGGAAATATTTCAATATGTAAAGAAAAATAAAAAATATATATGTAAACGATTGACACATTAACTAAAGTAGTATATACTCAAGATATGTCAAACGATTGACATATTGTAAAAATACATTTTTACTTGCGTACAGACCAACAAGGTCTTACATAGATAAAAACAATATATGGAGGGGAAATTTATTATGAACAAAAAGTTAAAGGTATTGACATCTGCACTTACTGTATTATTAGTTTCAGTTACATTAGCTGGTTGCGGCAATTCATCAGCACAAGCTAGTAATCCATCTGAAAAGGTTACAATTATCGTAACAAATGGGAAAGGTGAAATAGCATCTCAATTTGATGCAGCTGCTAAGGAATTTACTAAAGAAAATCCTAATATTAATGTTGAAACACATTCGGTAGCTGTTGGAGACACAGTAAATATCAATGATAAGCTTGCTGCATCAGGTAAAGTTGTTACGCTGGCAATGGTGGAGCCAAGTGACGTAAATTCAAAATATAAAAATTTTGCAGCAGATCTTTCAGGAGAAAAATGGACAAGTGAAACTTCATATGCATTTAAAAATGATGCTGGTAAAGTAGTTGGTTTCCCATTTGCTATTGAAGGTTTTGGTCTTATTTATAACCAAAAAGTTGTTGATAAAGCAGTTGGTGGAACTTTTGATCCTTCAACAATAAATACAAGAGATAAACTTAAAGCTTTACTTGATAAGATAAAAGCATCAGGAGTACAATATCCAGTGGCATTTGAGACTGAAGATTGGTCAATGGCAAATCACTATAGCTCTCAATTTATAGATCAAACAAAAGATCCAAATACTACAGTAGCAAAATTAAAAAATGGAACTTTTGATTATATTAATAATCCTACTTGGAATGGATACTATGATACATTAGATTTACTTACTTCTAAAGAGTACAACAAATACGGAGACCGTCCATTAGGAAAATATTATGATGATGCTCACTTATCAGTAGGTAGTGGTCAATCTGCTATGTTATTTAATGGTGACTGGGCTTATGATTCACTTAAAGCTGTTGCAGGTGATAATTTTGGATTTATTCCAGTACCAGTTGATAACAATCCAAATAATCCAATGAACAACGATTTAGTTGTAGGACCTACACAAGTATTTTTAGTAAATAAAAATGCTACTCAAGCTCAACAGGATGCTGCTAAGAAATTTTTAAATTGGTTAGTATTTAATAAAACAGGACAAGATTTCATAGTAAATAAGTGTCAAATAGTTTCTGCATTTAAAAATAATCCTTACAAGGTTACAAATCCTTTAGGTGTTTCTATTGAAAATTATATGTCAAAGGATAAGACTATGCCATTCTCCACTAACTATGTAAGTGCAAATGATTACCAGACTATTATTGCACCAGATGTTCAAAAATATATTGCAAAACAAGAATCTCGTGCAGATTTAGCTAAAGCATTTCAAAATTATTATGCCTCAAAGAAATAAATAAAATATCAAAGTGAAAAGATGATGCACACTTTTGGGGCTTTTGTAGATGCAACTTGCGTCGCAATTTTAAAACATTACGAAAGCCCCAAATTATAATAATATAATTCGAATATTTCATTAGAACAAGTTTTTAATTCTCAACAATGGAGGTTTATTATGCTAAATAGAAAAAATCGTTTAAAAAAGTTTGGGAATCAAATGTTCTTTACATTTCCAACTATTTTTGCTTTTTTAATTACACTATTAATTCCGTTTGTTTATGGTATTTATCTAACGTTTATGAAAATGGATACAGTTTTTGATATACCTACATTCACAGGGCTTTCAAATTATGTAACAGCTTTTCATGATGCAAAGTTTTGGGAATCGATTTTATTAACTATTAAATATTCAGTTATCTCAATTGTACTTGTTAATGCTTTAGGGTTTGCCATGGCTTACCTTGTTACCTCAGGTATTAAGGGACAAAATTTTTTTAGAACAACTTTATTTACTCCAAACCTTATAGGAGGATTAGTTCTTGGCTACATATGGCAGTTTGTTTTTGTTCAATCATTACCAACTATCGGAAAAGGTTTTGATATTGCTGTATTAAAATTAGGTTGGTTAGGAGATCCGAATCTTGCCTTTTGGGCTGTCATAATTGTTACAGTATGGCAATATTCTGGTTATATGATGCTTATTTTTATAGCTGGTTTGGTAGGGTTACCCAATGATGTTCTTGAAGCAGCAAAAATTGATGGTGCTAATGGATATCATCGTCTAGTGCATATTATATTACCACTAATGAGACCGGCATTTGTAATTACAATGTTTATGACCTTAAAAAGTACATTTATGGTTTATGATTTAAACTATTCACTAACAGCTGGAGGTCCATATGATAGCACAACAATGGCAACTATGAGTATTGTTAATAAAGCATTTGTTCAAAACCAATATAGTCTTGGGCAAGCAGAAGCAATTATACTTTTTGTAATTGTTGCAGTACTTTCAGGTATACAAGTTTATATTGGCAAGAGGGGGGAGCTCAGAGCATAATGAAAGGTAAATTGATTAAAAAATTTTTTATCTACTTTTTTCTAATAGTTACTGTTATAATTTTTGTTTTCCCATTTTTAATAATAATAATAAACTCCTTTAAAACTAATGGAGAAATATTGGAAAATCCATTCTCATTACCACACAGTATAAATTTTAGCCATTTTATTGAAGTAATAAATAAGATGAACTTTAGTGTAACCTTCACTAATAGTTTGATAATAACGGCTGTTAGTACAATATTAATAATATTATTTTCATCAATGACAGCACATTACTTAGTAAGAAATCCAAACAAATTTAGCAATATGTTTTTTTCATCCTTAGTAGTTGCAATGATAATTCCATTTCAATCATTAATGATTCCGCTTATGTATATATATGGTGCAAAACTAAATTTAATAGATAACATCCCAATACCGCTTCTAATTGTGTTTTATATTGGGTTTGGAACGCCGCTATCAGTATTTATATTCCATGGCTTTATTAAATCTATTCCGTTAGAACTGGAAGAAGCTGCATTAATAGATGGTTGCGGTCGTATAAAGACATTTTTTAAAATAGTATTTCCAATGCTTGGGCCAACATCCACAACTATAGCTATATTAAATATAATGTGGATATGGAATGATTATTTACTTCCATCTTTAGTTTTAAATAAGCAGAGCGATTACACTATGCCAATACAGATGAAGGTGTTTAATGGAACGTATATGAATAATTGGGAGCTTCTTATACCAGCACTGCTGCTTACAATTCTTCCAATACTAGTAGTATACTTCATTTCTCAGAAACGGGTTGTTGAAGGTGTAATGTCTGGGTCTATAAAATAATAAATGGTAAAGAGGTATAAAAGTAATGAATAATAAAAATACAGATTGGAAAGAGAGTGTAATTTATCAAATTTATCCTCGAAGTTTTCAAGACTCAAATGGAGATGGAGTAGGAGATTTAAAAGGAATAATAAGTAGGTTACCTTATTTAGAGGAATTAGGAGTTAATATGATTTGGTTGTGTCCTGTTTACGATTCCCCTAATGATGATAATGGATATGATATTCGTGATTACTTTAGTATAATGAAAGAATTTGGAACTATTGAACATATGTTGGAACTTATAAATGAGGCAAAAAAGCGTAATATATCTATTATTATGGATTTAGTTGCTAACCATACATCAGATGAACATCCTTGGTTTTTAGAATCAAGAAGCAAAAAGGATAGTGATAAGCGTAATTGGTATATTTGGAAGCCTGAAAAGAATGGAAAAGAGCCAACTAATTGGGAATCGATATTCGGTGGATCGGCTTGGGAATATGACAAAGCTACTAAAGAGTATTATCTTCATGCTTTTTCTAAAAAGCAACCTGATTTAAATTGGGAAAATCCCGAGGTACGTGAAGCTATTTACTTTATTATGAATTGGTGGCTGGATAAAGGAATAGCCGGATTTAGGTTAGATGCTATTACTTTTTTAAAGAAAAATCAGCAATATCCGGAACTTGTTACTATAGAGAATCGTCCATATTCTCCTGCTAGCAATGTATGGCTAAATCAGCCTGGAATTATGGAATTTTTACAGGAAATGAAAGAAAGGGTGCTAAAGCCACGAGGAGTTGTAACAGTAGCAGAAGCACCTGGAGTACCAGTAAATATGGTAAAAGAATATCTTGATGAAGAAAATGGAGTATTTAATATGATATTTCAGTTTGATCATACTGAAGTTGACATAAAAGATATGAATAGAGGCCAATTAAGACAATGGAAGCTTACTGAATTTAAGGATGCATTATCACAATGGCAGATGGAAACTGAAGATTTTGGATGGATGGCTTTATTTTTAGAAAATCATGATTCTGTGAGATCTGTATCAAAATACGGAAATGATAAAGAGTATAGAATAGAGGCTTCTAAAATGCTAGCTTCATACTATATGCTTATGAGAGGTACTCCATTCATATATCAAGGTCAAGAAATAGGAATGACAAACTGTGTTTTTAATAATATAGATGAATATAAAGATGTTGATAGTCATAATTTGTATAGGATTGAATGCTTAAATGGCAAAAATAAATCGGAAATTATGAATTATTTATCGAAAAGAGGAAGAGATCATGGGAGAACTCCAATGCAGTGGGATAAGTCTCATATGGCAGGATTTACTTCTGGAAGCCCATGGATTAAGGTTAACCCAAATTATGAAACAATTAATGTTGAGCAAGCACTAATAGATGAAAATTCTATTTTAAATTATTATAAAAAACTTATTAAACTTCGAAAGGAAAACAAAGCATTAATTTATGGAAGTTATAAAGATATATTTAAAACTTCTAATGAAATAGGTGGTTATGTAAGAAGTTATGAGAAAGAAAAGTGGGTAGTGATTTGTAATTTTACAGACCATGAAGTTAATATAACAGAAATTGGAGAAGAATATTTAGTTCTATCTAATTATAAAAATAACGAAAAAACTAACCTTAAAGCATATGAATCAAGAATCTATAAAGTTCCAGTTAATGCAAGAAGAAATTTAACATAAAATATAAAAGACGAAATAGGAGATTATTATGCTGAAATTTGATGATAGAATAAATTTTAACGAAAGTAAAAATGACGTATTAGCAGTTGGAGAATTGTTGATAGATATGATATCTTCAGAGTATGATGACAACTTTGAATGTAATAGTTATAATAAATTTTTTGGTGGTTCACCAGCTAATATAGCCATGAATGTAAAAAGATTAGGTATAAATTCATTAGTGGCTTCAGCAGTTGGACAGGATGGTTTAGGAGGCTTTTTGTTAAATAGTATTAGAAATTCAGGCATAGATACAAGCTGCATACAACAACTTGAATACTCAACCAGTTTAGTTCTTGTTACTAAAAGTAAAACTACTCCTACACCAATATTTTATAGAGAAGCAGATTACCACATGAGTTATACGTTAGAAATTGAAAAAGCAATTAAAAATTCTAAAATAATTCATTTTTCCTGCTGGCCAATCTCAAAGCTTCCTGTTAGAAATACTATTGAAAATATAATTAGGGTAGCTAAAAAAAATAATTTGTTGGTATGTTTTGATCCGAATTATCACCCTAAAATATGGGAAAAAGGTGAAAATGGAATCGAGTATATTAGGTCGATTATAGGAAAAGTAGATATTGTAAAACCATCAGAAGATGATGCTGAAAGGTTATTTGGTAAAGATTGTTATGAAAATCAAATAAATAAATTTATAAAATTAGGTGCTAAACTTGTGATAATGACTTTAGGAAGTGAAGGAGCCATAATTTCAAATGGTAAAGAAGTTATAAAAATTGATACTATGGCAAAAGAAATTGTAGATACTACAGGAGCTGGAGATGCTTTTTGGTCAGGTTTCTATACAGGAATTGTGAAACAATATACTATAAGACAATCGATTATGTTAGGTTTTGCAGTAAGTGCATATAAATTAAAATATGTTGGAGCTGTAGTTGATTTACCTAAAATAGAAGAAATTAAAAAGCTTTATAATTTGTAAAAGATACGAGTAAAGGAGGTCATTTTGTGGCAATTAAGAACAAAGTTCAGCTTATTACTTATCCTGATTCCTTAGGGGGAGATTTAAAAACACTTAACGACATTTTGCTAAAATACTTTTCTGATATTTTTCAAGGAGGAGTACATATACTACCTCCATTTCCGTCCTCTGGTGATAGAGGCTTTGCTCCACTTACTTATCTAGAGATAGAACCTCGCTTTGGTACTTTTGAAGATATGAGAGCAATTGGAGAAAAATTTGATTTGATAGTAGATTTAATGATAAATCATATTTCTAAACAATCCAAATATTTTCAAGACTTTTTAGAACATGGCAGAAAATCAGAATTTGCAGATCTGTTTATAACTTTAGATAAGCTTTTTGAAGATGGCAAACCAATACAAGAAGATATTGATAAGATGTTTTTAAGAAGACCCATTCCATATTCCACTTTTACAATAAAAGATACTGGTGAGGAAGAGAAGGTTTGGACTACCTTTGGTAAAGATAATCCTTCAGAACAGATAGATTTGGATATAAATTCTGAAAAAGTAAAACAACTTATAAAACAGTTTTTTGTTAATTTTAGTGAAAATAATGTGAAAATAGTTAGATTGGATGCTGTTGGATATGTGATTAAGAAGTTAGGAACAAGTTGCTTTTTTGTAGAACCTGAAATTTATGAATATCTTGATTATATAATGGAAATAGCAAATTCACTAGGAATTGAACTATTACCAGAGGTTCATTCACATTATTCTATTCAATATAAGTTAGCACAACATGGATTTTGGATTTATGATTTTATTCTTCCCTATACAATTTTAGATGCTTTAGTTAACAGAAACAGTGATAGACTTATTGAGTATTTAAGAACACGTCCAGCAAAACAGTTTACAATGCTTGATTGTCATGATGGAATTCCAGTTAAACCGGATATGGATGGCTTAGTTGACACAAAGGAAGCTAGAAAACTTGTAGATGTTTGTTTAGAAAGAGGAGCTAATTTAAGTTTAATATTATCAGATGAACATAAAGCTGAAGATGGCTTTGATGTTCATCAAATTAGATGTTCATATTATTCAGTACTTAATTGTGATGATGATGCATATATTGCTGCTAGAGCCATACAGTTTTTTGTGCCAGGAGTACCACAAGTATATTATGTAGGACTTTTAGCTGGAGAAAATGATATAGAAGCAGTAAAAGCTACTGGTGAAGGTCGTGAAATTAATCGTCACAACTTTAGTATAGAGGAGATTGAACAAGCTATTGAAAAAAAAGTAGTTCAAAGATTGCTTAAATTAATTAGATTTAGGAATGAATATGAAGCTTTTAATGGTAAGTTTTCAGTTAAGGATAGCAGTAAAGATAAAATTAATCTTTTATGGGAAAAAGGTGAGAAGGTTTGTGAGCTTAATATAGATTTAAAAACTTATAAAGCATCAATAAAATATATTGATGCTGAAAATAAGAAATTGGAATATGTATTATAAAATCAGCAAATTACTTTGTTTAAAAGATATACAAAAAATATAGAGTAATGTTATGATATTTTACAAAGTTAAAAAATATAGAATCTAATCATTGATTTAGAAAAAAATGATAGTATATAATATAAATGTACTTTAAAATTTATTTTATATTAGGATGTGAAGAGATGGGTGTAACAATTAAAGATGTAGCAGAGGAATGTAATGTATCTCCATCAACGGTTTCGAGAGTTATTGCAGGCAACCCAAGAATTAGTCAAGAAACAAAGGAAAAAGTACAAGCAGCTATTAAAAAGCTGAATTATCATCCAAATATTATTGCTAGAAGTTTAGCTAATAAAGCTACTAAGGTTATTGGTTTGATTTTGCCAAGAGAAGTGGATAATTTGTTTAAAAATCCATTTTTTATTCAAGTTATGACAGGGATAAGCTCTTATGCTCAAAAATATGGATATTATATTATGTATACATTTTGTAAAACAGAAGAGGAAGAAGAGAAGTCTATTAAAGATTATATTAATAGTAATTTAGTAGACGGAATAATTTTAACAGTGGCTCGTTCAAAGGATAATTGCATAAAATATCTTCAAGAAATAAATTTTCCTTTTGTAGTAATTGGAAGACCTGAAGATACTAAAAATGTTTTATGGGTAGATAATGATAATTTTCAAGCTATGTATAACGTTGTCAATAAACTTTTTCTAAATGGGCATACGGAAATTGCCTTTATTGGAGCTAGTGGCGATTTGAACGTTACTAAAGATAGATTGAATGGTTACATACAGGCCCATAAGGTGCATGGAATAGAAATTAATGAACAAATAATTATGGAGGTAGAGGACTTTAAAGAAGATTTAGGTTATAAAGCTATGAAGGAAATATTGAAAAATGATGTACCGACAGCTGTTGTAACTACAGACGACCTTCTTGCTTTTGGTGCAAGAAGTTATTTAACAGATAAAAATGTTGATGGAATACTCATGGTGGGCTTTAATAACACACCTTTAGTAGAATACCAAAAGCCAGCCTTAACCTCTGTAGATATTAATGCTAGAAAAGTAGGATACTATGCTTCCAAGTTATTAATAGATAAGCTTGAAAATAAATTAAAAGAAACTCACTACATAATTGATACAAATTTAGTTGAAAGATGGTAGAAAAATTATATTATTTAAGTTTTTTTGTAAGCGTTTAAGAGTGCTGTTGATTTTTATGTGTCAGAAAACATATAAATCAACAGTATTTTTTTGCCTAAATTTCTTAATATTATTTGAATAGCTATTTTATATATGAAACATTATTGACATTATAATAAGGGGAAAATATAATAAAAGTATGATTGTACAATCGTTTGCACAACATGCTTTTATTTTATGAAAAAATCGATGGAGAGAAAGGTACAGTTATGGAAAATTATATTGATAAGAAATGGTGGAAAGAAGGAGTAGCATATCAAATTTATGTAAGAAGCTTTATGGATTCCAATGGAGATGGTGTTGGAGATTTGAGAGGAATTATTGAAAGATTAGATTATTTGAAGCATTTAGGAATAGATATTATATATTTAAATCCTATAAATAAATCACCAAATGATGATAATGGGTATGATATTAGTGATTTTAGAGATATTATGGACGAGTTTGGAACTATTTCTGATTTTGAAGAGCTTATAGCAGAATCTCATAAGAGGAATATGAAAATAATAATGGATTTAGTTATAAACCACAGTTCTGATGAGCATCCTTGGTTTGTAGAAAGTAGAAAAAACAAACAAAATCCATATAGAGATTATTATATTTGGCAGCCTGGTAAAGATAATGGTCCGCCCAATAATTGGGGTTCATTTTTTGGTGGAAGTGCTTGGGAATATGATAAAACAACTAATGAGTATTATTTACATATATTCTCGAAAAAACAACCAGATTTTAATTGGAGAAATGAAAATTTAAGAAGAGAATTAAAAGCTATAATAAAGTTTTGGATAAATAAAGGTGTAGATGGTTTTAGAATGGACGCAATAAATCATATTGAAAAGGACTTCAGCTTTGCAGATGGCGTAGTTAAAAATGGAGAAGTTTATGGTGATTTTATAAAATATGTTCAAAATTTACCTGAAGTACATGGGTATATAAAAGAAATACGAAAAGAGCTATTTTCTTCTGGTGAACATACGCTTATAGGGGAAACTGGTGGTATAAATTATGAAAATGCGTTTATATATACTGGGTCAGATAGAAAAGAGCTAGATATGATATTTCATTTTGATATGCATAGTGTAGGCAAGGGTGAAAAAGATTGGGAAAGAAAACCTATTGATTTAATTAAAGATATAAAAGAAAAAATGAGTGGCTGGCAAATGAGAAAGGAAGAGGAAGGTTGGTGCCCATTATTTTATTCAAATCATGATACTACAAGAACTTTATCGAGACTTGGGAATGATCAAAAATATTGGGCACAATCCGCAAAAATGCTTGCTACCTTGCAGTTTACACAAAGAGGGACTCCATTTATTTATTATGGAGATGAAATAGGGATGACAAATGCTAAAGATTTTAAATTAGAGGATTATAGAGATGTAGCAGTTTTCAATAAATATAAAGATTTAGTTGACACAAAAATAGTTACAGAAGAGAAATATTTGATTGGCTTAAGCTACACCTCAAGGGATAATTCAAGGACACCTATGCAATGGGATGATAGTAAAAATTCAGGATTTACTTCTGGTACAAGCTGGATAAAAACAAACTCAAATTACAATGAAATAAATGTTGAAAATCAATTAGAAGATGAACAATCAATTCTAAATTATTATAGGAAACTTATAGCTTTGAGAAATGAAAAAGAAGTTTTGGTTTATGGTAATTTTAATGAAATTAATGGTGAAGATAAAGAAATATATTCTTATATTCGTGAACTTAATGGGGAGAGAGTTTTAATAATAGTAAATTTTTTTGGAAATGAACCTACATTTAAAGCTCCAATAGAAATAGATATTGAAAAAGCACGGCTAGTTTTATCAAATTATAAACTAGAAGAGATGCGAAAGGAAACAAAAGAAATTGTACTTAAGCCATATGAAGCAAGGATATATAGTTTATAATTTATAGTTGTGCACTATGATTCAATCGATTGCACTTCAAATATACGATTTTTAAGCTGTTGTTCTTAGCAATTGATTTATGATATATTACATTAAGGTGCAATTAAATTCACATACCTATTTTGAAAAATAAAAAACAATGCAAAAAATCATAAAATTAAATAGATTATAATATTGACAACCTTTACAAATTGAATTATAATAAGTTTATGTTAAGGCAAACGGTTGCACAAACATAAGTGCAAGAAATTTTAACTTTGTCATATATTATTGAAAAGATTATGAAAAGGTAATGAATTTCTTGAAATCGATTTTAGAACTATTAATTGGCTTCAATAAAAATAATTTCTAAAATTAAGCAAAAACATTTAATTTTTAAATTAAATGCGGAACTTGATTTATATATAATAATTACCTAAGGGGGAGAAATCTATTATGAACAAAAAATTAAAGGTATTAGCATCTGCATTATCATTACTATTAGTTTCAGCAACCTTAGCTGGTTGTGGTAACAGTAGCTCTAGCGGCACTACTCAAGGTGGAAAACTACCTACAGGAAAAACAATAACCATATCTACATATTGGACAGAAGAAATTCCGCAATTAACAAAAGAAGCACAAGCTTGGGCAAAAGAAACTGGGAATAGTGTAAAGGTTATAAAAGATACAGACAGTGATTTTAGTAAGTTAATTGTAGCTGCTAAAAGTGCAGAAGCTCCAGATGTAGTTATAGGTGTACCACATGACCGTATAGGATCTTTTGCAAAAGCTGGTATATTACAAGCAGCACCAGCAGGACAAATAAATGCTAGTGACTATATTAGCAATGAAGTAGTACAAGCAGGTGAATACGACGGTAAACAATATGGAGTTCCATTTTTTACAGAAACATATGCTTTGTTCTACAATAAAGATAAAGTTAAAGATGTACCAAAAACTTGGGATGATCTTTTAACAGATGCAAAAGCAGATGGAGGATTTGAATACGATTTAAATACGCTTTATTTCTCTTATCCACTATTAGCAAACAATGGGGCGTATATATTTAAAAATGATAATGGTAAACTTGACCCTAAAAATATAGGTTTAGATAAATCTGCTCCAGGTTTCCAAATGATGCAAGACATCATTAACAAAGGAATAATGACAGCAAGTGTAACAGGAGATATCGCTAAAGGTGATTTCCAAAGCGGTAAAACTGCATTTTATATAAGCGGACCATGGGATGTTGACTCTTTAAGAAAAGCTGGAGTTAACTTTGGAATAGCTAAGTTACCAAATATAAACGGAAACCCTGCTCAATCCTTTATGGGTGTTCAAACAGGTGTAGTTTTAAAGAATACTAAAAATTCAGCATTAGATTGGGATTTAATGAAATACTTATCTCAAAATGATAATATAGCTGCAATCGGAAAGGTTGGTAATAGAATACCGGCTAAAAAAGGAATAACAGTTCCAGATGCATCTTTACAAGGTTTTGCTGACCAAATGAAGAGTGCTGTTCCAATGCCAAATATTCCAGAAATGTCTCCAGTATGGACAGCAGCATCAAGTGTATTACAATTAGTAACAACTGAAAAAATGACACCAGCAGCAGCTGCTGCAAAATTCCAATCAGATGTAAAGAGTGGAATAAATACGATGTCAAATTAATTAGAGTAAAATTTAAAAAAGGCAAGAGATAAGAGAATGCCGCAAAAGGATAACTTTGCAGCATACTCTTTACTCTTAACTTTTTTCTGCAAAGAATTACGTTTTTTAAGGAGGTTAAGTAAGTGGCAAAGAATAAAAAAATTATGGAAAAAGCAAGACCCTATGTATATTTATCACCTGCATTAATTTCGATATTTATTTTGACCTTCATACCTATTGTTTATACTGTAGTATTAGCATTTACAAATAAAAGTTTATATCATATGGATGATTATTCATTTGTTGGATTTAGAAATTTTATCGAAGTATTTACTGGGGACTTAAGGCCGATTTTGTTACCTGTGTTTTTATGGACATTTATATTTGCTGCTGCAATTTGCTTAGGTGGATATATTATTGGTCTTTTGTTAGCAATATTGTTAAACAATAAGCATATGAAGGAAAAAGGCATTTATAAGGCAATACTTGTTTTGCCTTGGGCACTTCCAGCTACAATAGCAACATTATCTTGGCAAGGACTTTTAAATCAAAACGATGGCGGAGTAAACAAGCTTCTAAAGGCAATGCATATAATAAATACCAATATTCCTTGGCTTTCAGATACAAACTTAGCAAGAATTTCAGTAATTTTAGTTAGTGTATGGTTTACTGTTCCGTTCATGCTCAATACTTGTCTTGGAGCTTTAACAGCTATTCCAGACAGTTATTATGAAGCAGCAAAATTAGATGGTGCTTCTAAATGGCAAATGTTTATTAAGATAACATTACCATCTTTAACTTCATCTTCTTTTCCGCTACTAATTGGTTCCTTTGCTTTAAACTTTAATAACTTTAATGGAATATACCTACTTACAAAAGGTAATCCAGCAAGTGTTTCTCAATACGCAGGTGGAACCGATATTTTAGTTAGTGCTGGTTATAAAATGACTATGAACTTATATAGGTATGATTTAGCTGGAGCACTCTCAGTAATAATATTTATAATAATAGGAACTATATCTTTCGTTCAAATGAAAGTAAGTGGACAATTTGAGGAGGTTGATTAACAAATGGAACAAAGTAATATTAAATATAAAAAAAGAATTAGACCTTCTGAAAGAAGAGATTTATGGATAAGCAGAATTATTATTTGGATATTTCTTATATTGGCTATTTATCCTATATTTTTCATAGTAACAGCCTCCCTATCAAAAGGAGATGCGTTCTTTAGTAATTCATTATTACCAAAAGCAATTACCTTTGGAAACTATAAATCTCTTTTCGATGGCTCACTTGGCCCAGATTTGAATTTCACAAAATGTCTTGAAAATAGTCTTATTTTATGTACTACAGTTTGTATAATTCAGTTAATCATGACTGGAACGGCAGCATATGCTTTTTCAAGAATGAGATTTAAAGGCAGAAAATATGGACTTATGGCACTTTTACTATTACAAATGTTTCCTGGAATAATGACAGTTTCAGCTGTATATATTATGCTTTATTCTTTACAAGCTACAGATAATTTATTTGCTTTGGCTTTATTTATAGCTGGCGGTAGCGCATTTAATATTTGGCTTATGAAAGGTTTTATGGATAGCATCCCAAAAGAATTAGATGAAGCTGCTATGATTGATGGAGCATCACATTGGCAGATATTCACTAAAATAATAGTTCCACTTGCTATGCCTATGTTTGCTGTAATTTTATTATTTACCTTCTTTGGCGCATATAGTGAGTTTGTATTTTCAAGTGCAGCACTTACAGATCCAAATAACTACACTGTAGCAATTGCATTGGAGCACTTTATAGATAATGCATTTAACAAGCACTGGACACAGTTCGCAGCAGCAGCAGTTGTAGGTTCATTGCCACAAGTAATAATATTCATAGCATTACAAAAGTTTTTACAAAAGGGATTAGTAGCTGGCTCTATAAAGGGTTAAGTTAAGCAAATTATATAAGTTTCGGAGGGTAAGTCATGATAAAAGAAGCAATATACCATAAAGTTGATTCTGACTATAGTTATGGAATCAATAAAAATGAATTTATAATTAAAATCCGAACAAAAAAGGATAATATAGATAACGTAAATTTGATATATGCAGATAAGTATAAGAACATGGAAAATAAAGAAACCATATGTGTAAAAATGAACAAGGTGGCTACAGATGGTATTTTTGATTATTATGAAAAATTAATAAATATAGAAATGATATGCCTTGTTTATATATTCGAATTGTCAAAAGGAGAAGAAAAAATTTATTATGGTAATTATAATTTCTTTGAAGAAATACCAGAAGAAAATGTTCCTTTTTTTAGCAAACCATCTATGGCAGAAAAAGACTTATTTATAGTTCCAGAATGGGCTAAAAAAGCTATTGTATATCAAATTTTTCCAGAAAGATTTTGCAATGGAGATAAAACTATCAGTCCTAAAAATGTGATGCCTTGGTATTCTAAGGTTGATCGTGAAATCATGCTTGGAGGAGATTTAAGAGGTATAATTAATAAGCTTTCATATTTAGAAAAGTTAGGAATTAATACTTTATATTTAACTCCAGTTTTTGAAGCAGGCTCCAATCATAAGTATGATACCTTTAATTATTTTAAAATAGACCCACAGTTTGGTGATTTAGAAGTTTTAAAAGAATTAGTTAAAAAGGCACATGATAAAGGTATTAGAGTTATTTTAGATGCTGTATTTAATCATAGCGGCATAGATTTTCATCCTTTTAAAGATGTTATAGAAAAAGGTGAACAATCGGAATATAAGGATTGGTTTCAAGTTAAAAGTTTTCCAATAGAAATTAAAGAAGATCCAGATTATGCAACCTTTGCATATCATGGCTACATGCCAAAGCTAATGACTAAAAATCCAAAGGTGAAGGACTACTTAATAAGTGTTGCTACATATTGGATTGAAGAAGCAGATATAGATGGCTGGAGACTGGATGTGGCAGATGAAATCGACCATGATTTTTGGAGAGCCTTTAGAAAAGCTGTAAAAAAAGCAAAAAGTGATGCACTAATAATTGGTGAGGTATGGTATGATTCAAGCTCCTGGCTAAAAGGTGATCAATTTGATTCAGTAATGAATTATGAATTTCAAAAAGCGGTTAGTGATTTTGTTATAAATGAAGAATATACACCAAAGCAATTTGAAAATAAATTAGGTTTTATAAGAGGACTTTATATGCTTCCTGCATATAAAACACTTTGGAATTTAATTGATAGCCATGATACACCAAGATTTCTTTACAAGGCTGGAGAAGATAAAGAAAAATTAAAATTGGCTGCATTTTTACAATTTACAATGCCAGGTGCTCCTATGATATTTTATGGAGATGAAGTTGGTATGACAGGAGAAGATGATCCTGATTGTAGAAGAGGAATGCTTTGGGATGAAGAAAAACAAGACAAAGTAATGTTTGAATATTATCAAAGGCTTATTGTTCTTAGAAAAGAATATGATGCTTTAAGCATTGGTGAATATATAACTATTTATACAGATGAAAATTTATATGGTTATAGAAGAAAATATGAGAAATGCATTCTAGATATTTATGTGAATAAGGGGAATGAGCCGGCAAATCTAACATTAACTGAAGCAGGAAAAGCAGTTGTTGATATTTTCACTAATGAAAAATATGAGGCTAAAGACGGAAAAATAGTAATAGACATAGCTCCAAAAAAAGGAATTATATTGAAAACAATATAATTTAATCATTACCGAAGATGGTGGGGATAAAATGAACTTGAAATTTTTGGTTAAAGACAAGAAAAATAAAAGAAAAATAAATTTTGATATATTAAGGAATTTAAAAGAAATATTACCCGAACTTAAAATTAGAAATGGTCTTTTAAGAAAGTTACTTTTTAATTTCACCTTGATTATAGTTTTGTCACTTTTCATATTAGCTTTAATTACATTTTTCGTAATTAAGGAAAAGACAACTTCTGATTTTAAATCTTCAACAATGGAAATACTAAATCAAAATAAAAATTATATTGAACTTATTAATTCTGAAGTTGAAAATTCATCATATGAATTGATTTCAAATAAAAATCTAGAAGATTTATTAGGGACAAAAACTAATGATTACTATCAAATAAGTACAATTACTACAGGTATAAAACAGGACTATTTAGATCCTATAACAGGATTGAATTCATTAATTCAAAGTGCTACAATTTTTAATACAAATGGTCTTTCAACTACTACTTTAGTACATAACACTTTTAGTAAAGATACTATGAATAGTTTAGAGGAGCAGTCGTGGTACAAAGAAGCTATTGCATTAAATGGAAAATCATTTTGGCTGCCACCACATAAAATAAATTATCCTCCACAACAAAGTGATAATTTGGTTATTTCATTAGTAAGATCCATTCAAAGCTCTGATGGATATAATAATGTGGGGGTAGTACAACTAGATTTAGATCCTAATATAATCACTTCAAAACTTCAAAATGCAAAGATTGGAAAAAATGGCTACATATTAGTTATTGCTCCAGATGGTACTATTATCTCTGATAAAAATACAAAGTTAATTGGAACTAAGATAACCGATGCTTACTTTAATAGCATTAAAAATAAAACTTCAGGCGATTTCCAATTTAAAGCGGGAAATGTAGATATGTATGGAGTTTTTGCAACAACAAATACCACTGGATGGAAAATAGTTGGTGTAGTTCCACAATCAGAACTTTCGTCTACAGCATATACAATAGGGTTCATAATATTACTTATATCTATTTTATGTATTTTGGTTTCTATGATTATTGCTGCAGCGGTAACACTTAGTATAACAAAACCTATAAAAAGTATAATTTCTGTAGCTAAAGTTGTTGCTACTGGTGATTTTACTAAAAAGTGTAGTGAAGATTATAATATTTTAGAAATAAATAATTTAAGCAGCGTATTTAATATAATGATAGATCAATTAAAGGAAATACTTAAAAATGCTATAACACTTGCTGAAGATAGTGAAAAAACTTCAGATGAGCTATTAAAAATTACAAATAGTTTGAAAGATTCATCTTTTGGAGTTACAGAAGCAGTTCAAAATATATCTTCAGATTCAGTAGAACAAACAAAAGAAATTTTTAATTGTGTTGAAGTTTCAAACAAGTTAAATGATGAAATAAGTAAAGCGATTAACCACTTAATGAGTATTAATATATATACAGATAAATCTATGGAACTTTTAAATGAAGGTAATTATAAAATAAGTGAATTAAATAATACTTCCATAAATAATTCTAAAACTATGGCATCCTTAATGGATACTATTAAAAAATTGAGTAATGATACAAAAAATATCATTATAATATTAGATAAAATAAATAAAATTAACGAACAAACTAACCTTCTTGCCTTAAATGCGTCTATTGAAGCAGCTAGAGCAGGTGAAGCCGGAAAAGGTTTTTCAGTAGTAGCAGATGAAATAAGAAAATTGGCTGAACAGTCAAAGGTTTCATCATTTGAAATATCTAAAGTTATCGATATTATAAATGCCTCAATAAAAGATTCCATAGATATATCAATAAAAACCCAAACTGCTTTTCAAGTTGAACTTGATCAAGTTTCTGAAAATCTTCAATCCTTTGGTGAAATTAAAAATTCTATTGAAGATATACAGCAGTCAGTAAAAACAAGCATTACAGCAATTAATGTAATCGATGAGGACAAACAAATACTTAGTAATAACATTACTGAAATAGCTTTGATTTCAGAAAAAAATAGTGCTACCACAGAAGAAGCTTCTGCAGCCTTGCAGGAACAAATGTCTTCAAATGAATATTTGTTTAATTTGTCTAAAAGTTTAAATACAAAATCAAATGATTTAAAAAAATTGATTTTTAGATTCAAGTTTTAACATTCAATAGTATTTTGATATAGTTATGTTAGTTCCCCCATTTACTATATTGAAAATAAAAAATGCTGCCTAGTAATAAAAAATGTTTGCTAGGCAGTATTTTTTATTTTTCTTTAATCAATTATTAACATGTGCTTTAACAAAATAAAATAAAAGATGATATAATTATTTATGAAATAAAAGGTTAGAATTGAGGAGATAAAATGAATAACGAAATAGTAAAATTATATTTTATGAGACATGGACAAACTATCATAAATAAGGCTAATAGAGTTCAAGGTTGGTGTGATGGAGTTCTTACAGAAGAAGGTTTAAAGATAGCAGAACTGACAGCTAAAGGTTTAAGAGACATCGAATTCAAGGCAGTCTATAGCAGCGATCTTGGACGAGCTAGTAAAACGGCAAAAATAGTTATAAATGCAAATAGAGCTAGCAAAAATATAAAATTAAAAGAAATGTCAGAATTAAGAGAAATGTGTTTTGGAAAATATGAAGGTGAGCTAGAAGCTGTATTCGCTAAAGATTTGATGACTTATTTGAAAGTAAGTTCTTTTAAGGAAGCCATGGAAAAGTATCCTGACTTTGGAAGAGCTTTTGCAGATACTTGTGCAGCACTTGATGATACAGGAATTGCTGAAAATTATGAAAGTCTAATAAGAAGAATAAAAAGTGGAATTGATAAAATAATTGAAGAAGTTTTAGAGTTAGGCGGTGGAAATGTACTTATTGTAGTGCATGGGGGAATGCTTATGAATCTTCTTAATTTTATAGATGAAAATTTAGATATTAATTTTATAGAAAATTCCAGCATTTCTTTAGTTGAATATGAAAATAAAAAATATAAAATAATATCAGTTAGCGATATGAGTTATAAAATAGCAGGAGAAAAAATAGAGGCTATAAATTAGTGTCCACTATTAAAATGTATCAATACAGCATTTTTTTTAACAGGAACTATATGGGTAATTAACCATGGAATGAAAAATCACTTGATTTTTCAGAGTGGGAGAGTTTGGATAGATATGTCTTGGTCTGCTGCTATTGGTGTTTTTGTAGCTTCACTAGTATTAGGTGGTAAAGTAAAAAGATCATTTAAAAACATAGGCGCAGCTGTTGTAGCAGGAATTTTGAGTGGAATAGTTTTATGGCTTTTGAGTTAAAAGCTATAATTATATAGTTTATCTAATTCTTCAACAATTATATCCATACCTTTCTTTATTTCCTGAGTGCTGACGCAGGCTATGCTTAGTCTTATTCCCTTTTTATAGTTTTCCTTGTCATAATAATATCTATCTCCTGGTGACACAAGTACCTTTCGATTTTTTAAAGCTTCTACCAATTTTTTTTCATCAATATAATCTGGAAGCAAAAGATAAAAGTAGAAACAGTTTTTTCCTCCAATTGGTTTAATGTCAAATCGTTTAAGCCTCTTTAGATTTTGCTGCAAAAGGATACTTTTTTCTTTTATTTCTTTTTTCATAGATGCAGTGTGCTTAAATAATATACCGCTTCTAATATAAATTTCAAAGGTTGCTTGGGATATAAGTGAAGCAGTAAAGTAAGAGGTGTAATATGACAATTCAATTTGGTACTTAAAGCTTTCTAAAAGGCAGTCTGGCATAATAGAAAGACCAAGCCTAATCCATGGAAGTATTTTAGAAAAACTTTTTAAATAAATAAAATGCTTTCTATCTCCAAAAGAAAAAATAGGGTCATATTTTGTATCGGTACTTAAATCTCCAAAATAGTCGTCTTCTACGATAAAAACATCATGTTTAATTGCAAGCTTTGCTATTTCTTTATTTTGTTTTGTACTGTAAGAGGTTCCTAATGGGTTATGGTTTCTAGGTACAGTATAAAAAAATTTAATGGAGTTATTTTTAAAAATTTGTTCTAATATTTTTAAATCTATGCCTTTTTCATCTCGCTTAATAGTAATTACCTCTAAATTAGAATATCTCAAAAATTCACTGAAAAATCTATATGTAGGGTCCTCTATTAAAATTTTTATTTTACCATTTGGGAAATCCATTTTACTTATAATGCTTAATACTTGCTGAATGCCTAAATTTATAAAAATATTATGTGACGATGTAAAAATTTGAAAGTTGGATAAATAATTTGGTAATACATTTTTTAATGATTCTACTCCGCCTCCAGAAGTATTAATAAGAGAATTATTTGTATAAATATCTACAGCTCTGTCGAGACAATGCTTAAGATCTGGAGTATTCATATTTCCTATTATTAAGTTTCCTGTAGAGAAATTAATGATATCTGACATTTTATGATTGTTTGAAATGTGGTTTTCAACTATATAAAATCCGCTTTGAGGAATAGAATAAATTATATGTTTATTCTTTAAGGAGTCAAAAGCCTTTACTATAGTATTATTTGAACAATTATATATTTTGCTTAGTTCTCTTACAGAAGGAAGTTTTTTTCCGGCAGCATAAACTTTGTTTTCAATATCTTTAATTAATTCATCAGCCACTAATTCATATGTATAACTCAAAAAATATCACCTCATGAAATTTAAATATAAACAGTTTATAATTATAGTAACATCATTATTGTTATTTTTCTATGAAATGTATTGATTTTTATATAATAAGTATGCTTTAATTAGCTAAAACTAAAATGAGGTGGTAAAATGCCTGTTTTGTCAAAAGATAAAGTAAATATTTTGGTAGTAGATGATGAGATTAACATAACAGAATTTATAAAAATGGGATTAGAAGCAGAAGGCTTTGCGGTATATATAGCTTATGATGGTAACGAAGCAATAGAACTTTCAAAAAAAATCAAACCACAAATTGTAATTTTAGATATAATGCTCCCGGGCATTAATGGATATGATGTTTGCTCCATTTTAAAAACTATAATTGATACTTCTGTAATAATGCTTTCTGCTAAGGATGAAATAGACGATAGGGTTAAAGGTTTAAATTTAGGTGCAGATGACTATATGGTAAAACCTTTTAGTTTTAAAGAGTTACTTGCAAGGATAAATGCTAGACTAAGAAATAATAGTTTAGATGTAACCTCAGCAAATTTTGTGGCAGGCGACTTTGTACTTAAAGATGAAGCCCATGAAATACTTTACAAAAATGTGCTTTTAGAGCTTTCACCAACAGAATATAATCTTCTCAAGCTTTTAATAATAAATAAAGGCATAGTTTTAAGCAAGTCTTCTATTTTAGAAAAGGTTTGGGGTTATGACTTTAATGGAGAAGAAAATATAGTTGAGGTCTATATTAGATATATAAGAGATAAAATTGGTGATAAAGAGCACAATATAATTCGTACTATTAGAGGTGCTGGGTATAAGGTGGTAGAAAAGTGAAAAGGTTAAAGGAATTAGTACAATTTAAAAGTCTTAGATGGAAATTGCTATCTAGATTCATTTTAATTTTAATTTTCCTACTCGTTATAATCGAAGTTTTTCAATATGTAACACTAAAGAATTTTCTTTATTCCAGTAAAGAACAAATATTAGATGCGAGGTTTTACAATTTAATTCCTTATAGTTCTAATATAAAGAAAGAAGCAGATGTAAAAAATGATGCTTCTGAACTAATTAATTTGACTTTAGATGAAAATATGACTGCTGCTATTATTAATAGCGATGGCAATATTGTAGAAGCAAAAAACAATTCTCTTTTAACGCTTCAAAATAAAAATGCTATAGGTAATGGTCCTATACATAATGATGAAAAGGATATAGAAGTTTTACAAGTACCTAAGCTTTCAGCTACACAATATAAGAATTTATTAAAGCAGCCTGGAACTTTAGAAGGCTATACATTGATAAAGGACAGTAATGGGAACACTCAGATTGTTGGATTTAGAAAGATAGGAAATTTGAATTCCCCATTGGGTTTAGTACAGTTAAGTACTTCTTCAAGTTCAGTTGAGGATATAATTTTTAGGCAAATATATATTTTTATTATTGCTGCCTTTATAGTACTTATTATTGGATCAATAATAGCAGGTAAAGCATTTAAAATTACGTTAAAGCCGCTTTATAAGATGACAGATACAGTGGGAGACATAGATGCAAATCAGCTAAATTTAAGGTTACCAATAAACAATAATCAGATTGAAATAGATAGACTTTCAGTAGCCTTCAATAACATGATGGAAAGAATAGAAATTTCCTTTAACAAAGAGCAAGAGACTAGAGAAAGAATGAGACAATTTCTTTCTGATGCCTCTCATGAACTCAGAACCCCCTTAACTTCTATTCATGGCTTTGTTGAAGTGCTTTTAAGAGGTGCGGCAAAAAATGAAGAACAGCTAGATTTAGCACTTAACAGCATTTTGATGGAAAGCGATAGATTAACTAAGCTAGTTAATGATTTGCTCTTATTAAACAGGTTAGATCAACACCTGTCACAGGAAATGAAGCTTGAAAGCTTACAAGATATAATAAATGAAATTTATCCACAACTTGAAATTTTATGCGGTAAGCGAAGCTTGAAGCTTGATTTTGAAAAAAACTTAAAAATAATCGCTAATAGAAATCAAATTAAACAGGTAGTTTTCAATCTTGTACAAAATTCAGTTAACCATACACTAGAAAAGGATGGACAAATTGAAATTTCCGTTGAGAACGCTAACAAATTTGCAGTAATTAAAGTTACGGATAACGGTTCAGGAATACAAAAGGATCAATTAAATAAAATTTTTGATAGATTTTTTAGGAGCGAAGCCCATAGGTCTCGAAAGCAAGGAGGCTATGGATTAGGGTTATCTATAGTTAAATCCATAGTTGATGCTCATAACGGAAAGATAGAAGTTATGAGTGAATACGGCAAAGGAACTACAATTTTAGTTTGTTTTAAAAGGGAAAAATGATGATGTTTTTTCCTTTTTTTTAATATAAAAATAGTTTTAAAATTATTGAAAATGTTTAACTAAGGTTGTAAAATTAAATTATATTGAAAATATTGTTATTTGATTACTTTAAAGCTAGAAATAAAAATATCGTATTATTATAATTCAAAATTAATGAAAAGTAAAAGGAATTGGAGGGTACTATGGGTAAAAAGAAAGAGTTTGGAGATGGAGTTTTATTTACAATTTTTAATTATATTTGGTGGTTTTTGCTGGCAAGCTTCTATTTTGCGCTAACTAACATACTGTTTATTTTTGTTTGGTTTATAACAAATGCTAATGGAGGTTCGATTTTTAATATTGTAACTGTTATAGCCCTACTTCCAGCAGGACCAGCATTAGTTGCCTTATTTAGTGTAATGGAGAAAATCGTACGAGAAAAAGATATTGAATTCACTAAGTCATTTTTTAAGGCCTACAAAGATAATTTTTTGGAAGTTTTATTTTATTGGACAATATTTATTGGGATTTTAAGCATAAGTTATGCTGATATTATTTACATAAATTCAAATGTAAAAAATTCATCCTTTGCGTATATTTTAGTTTCAGCTAAATTTATTTTATTAGCAGTAGATGTTATTTTAATTTCCACAGCATTTTATCTTTTCCCAATTATATCTAGATTGTATTTTAAAAAGAAAGATGCTATTAAAGTTGCCATGTATTATGCAATAAAAAAACTTCATATAACAATATTAAATTGGTTTTATTTAATAGGATTAGCATACGTAGTAATAAATATATCAAGTCCGATTTTTATTTTTTTATTTTTTAGTGTATTGTGCTATTTGATTATTACAAATGAAAAATCCATTATAAAAGGTCTTGTGGAAAAATGTGAAGGTTTTCAAGAAAACGTTGTAACTGTGGATTAAAAATAGAAATGAGGTAGAAGTATTTGAAAATATCAACGAAAATTTTATTTTATTATTTAGTGATTTTTATATTTTCAATGTCTTGTATCCTTGTATTCTTCGTGGAAACCGATAAGCAGACAATATATGACAAGGTAAAACAAATGTCTTTAGACGAAGTAAAATCAATTAGTTCAAAGATGGATTATATAATTAATATTACAGATAATCAGTCAAAAATATTAATTTCAAGTGATACAATTCAAGGTATTTTAAGAGATGGAAGTGAACAAATTAATTTTTCAAATCAACAAAAGATGGACAACTATATAGCAAACTTTATGAATTTTAATGACAATATTTCGTCAATTTATATTTTTGATAATTATGGAAATAAATATTCTGTTGATTATTTATCTCAAACAAAAGCTATTAGCTTACAGTATATAAAAAAATCTAGTTGGTATGATAAACTTATTAAGTTACAAGGAGGATACTTGTTAAAGTTAAATTCTGGAGACGAAAATAGTAGCGGTTCACAAAATTATATATCTTTGATAAGGATAATCAATGACTTGAATACTCAAAAAACTATAGGCATAATGGTAATTAATGTTTCTGAGAAATATATTAAAGATACTTTATATAATGAGAATTCATCACAGCAAAATTTTATTTTACTAGATGAAAATAATCACAATATTATTAATGCAAATACAGACAATAATAAAAATTTATTAAAGTATGTTAAATATAACAGCAATAGTTATTCAGCCATACAAGATATAAGTAATAAACCATACGTAATAACACAATTAAAAAATCAGTATGGCTGGAAGGTTATAAGCATAAATTTACTTAATGGTCTATACACTGGAAGTAAAAATTATGACTTATTGCTTTTATTTGCAATACTAATTAATGGGATTTTATTTGTAGTAGGTCTCATTTTTACGTCTATAATTATAACTAAACCAATACAAAAGCTTACTGAAGCAATGAAAGAAGTTGAGCTTGGTGAATTTAAAGAGGTAAATATAAAAACTGGTAATGATGAAATAGGGGAACTTAAAAATATATACAATATAATGATTGTACAAATTAGAAATCTTTTTGAAGATGTCATTGAAGAAAATAAAAGAAAAAGAAAAGCAGAATTAGATGTACTTCAAACTCAAATTAAGCCTCATTTTCTATATAATTCACTAGATGCAATAAGTTCTTTAGTTTTATCTAGAGAAAACGATTTAGCTTTTAATTTTGTTAAAGATTTAGGTCAATTTTATAGATTATTTTTAAGCAACGGCAAAGAAGAAATTACTATTAACGAAGAGATTACTATGGTAACTCATTATTTAGAAGTTCAAAAAATAAGATTTAGTGGGAAATTTACTACAGAGGTTGATGTTGATGAAAGAGTATTAGATATCAAAATTCCAAGATTAACCTTGCAGCCGCTTGTTGAAAATGCAATAAATCATGGAATAAGAGGGAAAATAGGAAAAAGCAAAATTATGATAACAGCTTATTATTATGAAGAACACATAATTTTATCGATAGAAGATGATGGGATAGGTATTGATGATATGACTATGGAAAATATTAAAAAGGGTGTTTTTAATGGTGTAGGACTTAGGGCAACAATAGAAAGGCTTAATATATATTATAACTCTTTAAATGCTATGGAAATTCAAAGTGAAAAAAATAAAGGTACCAAAATAGTAATTACGATTCCAAATGTAAAGGGGGTTTAAAAATGTCAAATACAACAAAAAAAATCAAAGTAGTTGTAGTTGATGATGAACAGCTTGAAATAAACTTGATTAAAAATTGCATCAACTGGGATTTTTTAAATATGGAAATAGTAGGCGAAGCACAAGACGCTATTTCTGCATTAGAACTTGTTGAAGAAATATCTCCTGATATTATATTCACAGATATTAATATGCCTATAACTGATGGAATAAAATTTAGTGAGATGGTTATCAAAAGATATCCCAAAACTAAAATAGTAATATTGTCAGGGTATGATAATTTTAATTATGTTCAAAAAAGTATGCATATTGGTGCTTCCGATTATATTTTAAAGCCAATTAATAATGACGAACTTTTTAAAGCAGCTTCAAAGCTTAAAAACATCATTGATTTTGAAAGGGAAAGTTCAAAGGAATACAATTTATTAAAAAAGGAATTGACAGATAATCTTCCTTATATAAAAGAAAAGTTTCTAAATGAGCTTATTTGCAATAATCTTGATACAGAAAAAATAATTAATAAAGCTTTATTTTTAGGGTTACGCTTTAAATATCAATATATTCAAGTTGCAGCTATAGAAATTACTAGCTTAAGGGAAAATAATTATAATGGATTGAGTTTTAAGAGAAATACTATAGTAATGAATGTAGTAAAACAATTTTTTCAAATGGATGAATATACATATATTTTTTATGATATGCAAAATAGAATAATAATTTTAAATAATAATGAGAATATAGATTTATTAGAAAAATGTGAAGAGTTAAAGGTTAGTATTGTGGATGAAACACAATTTTGTGTAAGTATAGGTATTGGAAGACAAATGAAGCATATATGGGAAATAGAAGCTTCTTATAAAGAGGCTTTAGCTGCTTTAAAATATAGAGTAACTGAAGGAAATAATTTAGTTATCCTTTATGATCATATAAGCATAGGTAATATAAATCAAAATGTATGCAATATAAATGAGCTAAATGAAAAGTTGAGTTTTTATTTAAGGTCAGCATTATATGACAAGGCCAGCTCAATAATTGAACAATATTTTAAAAATATAGATTTAGACGATAGAAATAACTTAAAAGAATTAAGAATAATGGCAATGAATATTGTTACTACAAGTTTTAAAACCTTAATAAGTATGGGGCTATATAATAGTGACGAATTATATAACATTCAAATAAGGTTATTTAATGAATTAATTTTATTAGATACACTGCCGGATATAATTAAAGCTTTAAATGAAGTTATTTTGGAAGCGGTAAAAAAAGATAACATTAATAAACCAAGTAAAATGGATGATATAATAATTAAGGCTAAGGAATATATTGATGCAAATTTGAGCGATTGTGAATTGTCTCTTTCTTTGACTGCAAAGCATTTATATATAAATCCAAGCTATTTAAGCAGGATGTTTAAAAAAGAAATAGGAATAAGTTTTGTGGAGTATATTACTAAAACTCGTATGGAAAAAGCTATTGAGCTTTTAAGAAAAGGTGAATTGAAGGTTTTTGAAATCGCTGACTGTATAGGAATTTCAGATTCAAATTATTTTTCTACCTGCTTTAAAAAGTATTTTGGAGTTTCTGTAAGTGAGTATAAAAAATATATTAATAATAATTTGAAAGAAAATGAATATTGTAATATAAAATCTGCTAATTTAAATTAAGAAGGGTCAATTTGATCAAAATCAAGATTATATATATGGAAAAGGTAAAATTCGTGATAAAATAGAGTCACTATATATAGATGATTGTATGCATAATGTATTTACAATTGCACATAATTTGCTATAATATATATAATAGTAAGTAAAAGGAGTGATACTATGGCTCTAAAAACAGTTAATATTCGTATAGATGAAGAATTAAAAAAACAAGCAGAAAGTCTATTTGCAGACTTCGGCATGAATACTACGACCGCATTTACTATTTTTGCTAAGGCAGTTGTTAGAGAAAGACGAATACCTTTTGAAATTACTGCAGGTGAACTATTTTATTCTGAAGCTAACATGTCGCATTTAAAAAAATCTATTAAGCAGCTTGATCAAGGAAAAGTTAAATCGCATGATCTTATTGAGGTAGACGATGATTAAGGTTTGGACAGATGAAGCTTGGAATGACTATATTTATTGGCAATCTCAAGATAAAAAAACTTTGAAAAGAATTAATAATCTGCTTAAAGACATTGATTGTAATGGCTATAATGGCATTGGTAAACCTGAACCATTAAAGCATGAGCTGCAAGGTTTTTGGAGTAGACGTATTGATGATACCAATCGGCTAGTTTATAGGATTCAAGATGAACAAATTGAAATAGTTCAATGTAAAACTCATTATGAAAAATAGCAAATTTAAAGGACTAAGCTTATTTCTTAGTCCTTTGTTTTGATTTGATTCTTTTTATTTATTTGCTCCAACTTGTGATTGCATTTGTTTTGCAAAGTCTTCTGGTGTTATTTGTCCACCAAAGATTTTAGCTACAAGGTCTTGATGATTTTGTGCATCTGCACCTTCAAGGTAAAGATCCCAAGCAGGTACACTTCCTTTTGCACCAGTTACTATATCTGACATGATTTGCTTTGAAAGTGGATCGATTTTTGATTGATCAACATCGCTATAATTCCATTCAGGAAGACCTGCACCTTGTAAATACATTTGTGAAGAAAGGTGTTGTGCTAAAAATTTAACAGCTTTAACAGCATCATCTTTATATTTGGTATTAGCATTTACTAGTAAACAGTCAGCACCACCACCAAGATATTCAGATGGATCTCCACTGCCATCACTAATAGAAGGGAATTTAACAGCAATTATTTTACCTTTCATTGGTGAACTATCGATTGTTCCAGCATCAAAGTTTCCTCCAAAGTACATAGGAATTTTTCCTTGTGTAAGTTGTTGTATGGAATCATCTCTTGTAATACTCAATGCACTTGGGTCAAAGGCTTGTGCTTTTACAAGTTCTTGTAATTTTTCTGCAGCCTCAACAAATTTAGGATTATCAAAGGATGTTTTTTTATTTAAAGCATCTAAAGAAAGCTTTGATCCAGCTGTACGAAGAGCTATCATATCATAATACCACATTCCAGGCCATTCATCTTTTTCTCCAACAGCCATTGGCGTTATTCCTTTTGCTCTAAAAGCTTTAACTGCTGCTAGAAGCTCGTCAAATGTAGTTGGAATTTTTATGCCGTTGCTATCAAACATATCTTTATTAACATACAATGCACCAGCTTGTTGATTATAAGTAAGTCCATAAACCTTACCATCATAGGTTACATTTGTTAAAGCACCAGGAAGCATCTTATCTTTTGTTCCATCGTTTAGATAACTGTCTAAAGGAAGTATTTTTCCTGCATCAACAAAAGGCTTAGTAAAACCACCAGCCCATGAGTATATTATGTCTGGAGCACTACCTGCAGCTACAGCTGCTTTGATTTTTGTTTTATACGCATTGTTTTCTGTAACATTAGTAACTATTTGGATGTTTGGGTTTTCTTTATTCCATTCATTAACAACATTATTGAATACTGTTTTTCCAGGATCTGTTGTTGCAATGTTCCAGAAGGTTAAGGTTACTTTTTGTGAAGAGGCTGAGGAGCCTCCACTATTACTAGATGATTGGCAGCCTGCTAGGCTGAACAGCATAGAGCCAACCAAAAGAGGAATTGTTAAAGTTTTTGAAAATCTTTTCATTTCTTTCCCACCTTTTTAATTATTGAATTTTGTGTTGAGTTCTTGTAAATCTTTACATACAATATAATAATTCAAAATTAATTAAAAAAACATTCACATTTTTTACATACTTCTTTAAAATTTTTACTTTTAACATAGACAAAGTATAAAAAACAAATAATTATTAGGGTGAAAAAACTATAATTTTTTATGTTTTTTTAAAAAATTAAAATTAATATTACAAAATTTCAAAGATTTTAGTAACGAAATTATATTAAAAATTTTATCAAAATAATTATCATAATTAGTAGGGCAATTAAAAATATTTTTAGGAGTTGATACTTGTATGGAAAATTTATTAAGGGATAAAAAAGCAATATTCATTTTTGTTTTCCCTGCGTTTCTTATCTTTTTTGTAATCGTTTTGCTTCCAATCTTCTTTTCTTTTCAATATAGTTTGCTAAAGTGGGATGGTATAAGCAATGGAGTTTTTGTAGGACTTCAAAATTATAAAAACTTATTTATTCATAATTCCGATGGTTTTATGAAGTCTGTAGAAAATTCATTATTACTGGCTTTATTATCTGTTTGTATTCAATTGCCTATTTCACTTTTCTTTGCACTTGTTTTGGCAAGGGGAGTAAAGGGTGAAAAGTTTTTTAGAACAGTTTATTTTATACCAGTAATTTTAGCAACTGTTATTGTAGGTCAATTGTGGATGAAAATATATAATTCAGATTATGGTCTTTTAAATTTTATACTCTCAAAATTAGGATTAAAATTTCTTGAAAATCAATGGCTTGCTAATACAAAGACTGTTTTAGTGGCAGTTTTTATACCTATACTATGGCAATATATAGGATATCATATGCTTTTGATGTACGCATCAGCAAAGTCTATTTCGCCAGATATATATGAGGCTGCAAGAATAGATGGAGCTAGTGAAACAACTATAGCCTTTAGAATAACAATACCTCTAATTAAACCAATTTTACAGGTTTGTACTGTATTTGCTGTAATAGGTTCATTTAAGTCTTTTGATTTAATTTATGTTCTTACAAATGGAGGACCTATGCATGCTAGTGAAGTCCCAACAACCCTTATGTATACCGATATTTTTAATAAATATCAATATGGCTATGGAAGTGCTATAGCAGTTTTCATTGTAGTTGAATGCTTTATATGTACAATTTTAATCAACAAACTTTTTGGTAAGACAAATGTATAGTTTAAGGAGTGTGTACTAAATGAACAATAATATAATAGTCGCAAAACAATCAAAAAAAGTTTCTAAAGTTCGAAGTTTTTCTTTTAAGAAGATAGGACAAGTATTACTTTTAGTATTTTTATCAGTGTGGGCTTTTATACAATTATATCCACTTATTTGGCTCTTCCTTTTTTCATTTAAAGACAACGGAGAAATTTTTGGCGGAAATATTATGGGACTACCACACCATTGGCTTATTTCAAATTATATAACTGCCTTGACTAGTGGTAATGTAATGGTATATTTTTTTAATAGTGTACTTGTTACTGGTTTAACTATTATTATATCAAGCGTCTTAATAGCTTCAGCATCCTATGGAATAGTACGTATGAAATGGAAACTCAGCAAACCTGTTTTGCTAATATTTTTAATGGGAATGATGATACCAATAAATGCAACCTTATTGCCACTATTTATAATTCTTCAAAAGGTTAAGCTTTTTAATACCTATTTTGCGCTTATAATACCTTATGTTGCTTTTGCACTTCCTATGGGCATATTTATTTTAACAAGCTTTATGATTAGTATTCCAATTGAACTAGAAGAGGCAGCTTGTATCGATGGCTGCAATGTATATCAAATATTTTATAGAATAATAGTTCCAATTGTTAGACCAGCACTTGCTACCATTGCAATTTTTACTTATCTTTCCTCTTGGAACGAATTGATGTTTGCAAATACTTTTATAAATGATGATGTTAAGAAAACCTTAACTGTTGGTATAATGTCTCTTTCAGGTCAATATTCAACTAACTGGGGACCTATTGGTGCTGGACTTGTTATTGCAACAGTTCCAACCTTAATTATATATGCTTTACTTAGCGAGCAAGTGCAGCAAAGCTTGGTTGCAGGAGCAGTAAAGGGTTAACAATAAAGTTATAAATAAATTAATTGAAGGGATGATAAAATTATGGAAAACAAATCATTTTATGTACATCACAGTGCTTTTGGTGCTTTTTCTAGCTTTATGCTAGGAAAGCTAGGGAAAGGTGGAGGCTTTGTATTAAACGATGTTAGGCCACCTAAAGATAATATTTTTATAGGCTTTAAGCAAGACGAGAAAATAAATCTTCTTCCATTTTGCGAATTAGATAATAATGCTGAAGAAGAGTTCACAGGAGAAGTTGATGCTTCAAAGAAGGAAAAAGCAATTAAAATTTTTTCTGAAAAGGAAATTCAAAGACAAATAGGATGGGCTTCAGACACTTTTATAGCAGATAAACTAACATTTTCTATAGTAACTCCTTTTGGAAATATAAAAAATCCTTTAGAAATGACACAGGAGGAAAAAAAGCTTGCTTTTGCCCCAGTAATTTTTGCACAGCTTACTTTTGATAATAGAGATAAAGCTACTGATGCTGAAATGATATTTGGAATAGAAGGTCCAAAGAGAAGATTGTCAATAACTACTGAAGGAACATATGTGGGGGCAGCCTTAGAAAGAAAATATGGATTTGCAGCTATAAACTCCGATGAAATAAAGGAATTATCTAGGCTTGATATATTAACCTCATGGGCAAATGATAACTATCAAAATCATGATTTGGGAAGGGCACCTTCTTTAATTTTTAAGGTTCCAAAAGGAACTATAAAAACTTTCACCATTGCACTTGCAACCTATCAGGAAGGCACTATTACAACAGGTATAGATACGAAGTTTTATTATAGTGAGCTGTTTAATTCCCTTGAAGATGTAATTGCTTTTGGCCTTCAAAATTGTGACTACTATTTAAATTTAGCTAATAAAAGAGATAAAGAGCTTAAGGAAAGCAATTTGAATGAATATAGACAATTTCTTTTAGCTCATGCAACTCATAGCTACCATGCTAGTACCCAGTTAATGGTAAATAAAGATAACTTGCCCCTTTGGATTGTAAATGAAGGTGAATATATAATGATGAATACTTTTGATTTGACTGTAGATCATGTGTTTTTCGAATTAAGATTTCACCCATGGACAGTCACAAATTCTTTAGATTTATTTGTGGATAGATATAGTTACTATGATCAAGCTGGTTTAGCCTTTACCCATGATATGGGAGTTTCCAATGGATTTTCTAAAAAAGAATATTCTTCTTATGAGCTTCCTAATTTACAAGGCTGTTTTAGTTACATGACTCACGAAGAACTTTTAAACTGGATATTAACTGGAGCAGTATATGTATTAAAGACGAAGGATGAAACGTGGCTTAATAACAATAAAAAAATATTTTTAGAATGCTTTGAATCTTTAACTTCAAGAGATAAAAACTGTGATGGAATAATGGATGTAGACAGCAGTAGATGTGAAAATGGCTCTGAAATAACAACGTACGATAGCCTTGATACAAGTCTTGGACAAGCTAGAAATAACCTATACCTCGGTTTAAAAAGCTGGTCAGCTTATGTCCTCTTAGAAAAGATATTTAAAGAGGTTGGTTTTAGCGAACACTGTGAAAAGGCTGTAGAAAAAGCATTAGCGGCAGCAAATAAAATAGTAGGACAATTTGATGATAAAGAAAAGTATATTCCAGCTGTTTTTGAAAATGGAAATACTTCAAGAATAATACCAGCAGTTGAGGCTCTAGTATATCCATATATAATAGGGGACAAGGTATCTGTTAGTGAAGATGGGAAATATGGAGAATTAATTAAAAAATTAAAGCAGCATATACTTACAATAATGAAACCTGGAATATGTATAGATGAGGTTTCAGGGGGCTGGAAGCTATCTTCTACAAGTAAAAACACTTGGAATAGCAAAATATTTTTATGTCAATACGTAATTAAGGAAATACTAAGGATAGATTTTCCTGATGAAGAAAATTGGGATAAAGTTCATGCTAATTGGCAAAAATTAAGTTGCAGTGAAGAAGGTGCTACAGATCAAGTAAATAGTGATACCGGAACTGCCAGAGGAAGTAGGTTATATCCTAGACTAGTAACAAGTATTTTATGGATGAAATAAGCTAGGTTTTTTATGGTGATAAGTGGCTTTATAAGCCCTTATCACATAATGAAAAAGTTTACTTATATGTATTGACGTAAGCAATAAAAAATAGTATATTAATCTTATTAAATGTTTTTTAAAAAGTTATTTTAAAATAAAAATAAAAAGGTGTAGATTAAAATTAGGAGGCAGTTTATGAGATATTTACTAGGTCTTGATATCGGAACATCTGGTACAAAGACAGCTTTGTTTGATGAGTACGGAAATACTATTAAAACCGCTACATACGGATATGAACTATTTCAGCCAAAGGCTGGGTGGGCAGAACAGGAGCCTGATGCTTGGTGGGAAGCATGTGTTAATGGAATTAAAACTGTTATTGAAAAAAGTAAAGTATCTCCAAAGGATATTAAAGGTATCGGTTTAAGTGGTCAAATGCACGGACTTGTATTAGTGGACAAGGATTACAAGGTTATTAGAAATTCTATTATATGGTGTGACCAAAGAACAGAAAAAGAATGCAATTACATGACAGAAGTTATAGGAAAAGAAAAGTTAATAAAAATAACAGGAAATCCTGCTTTGACAGGTTTTACTCTTTCAAAACTTCTATGGGTCAGAAATAATGAGCCTCTTAATTACAAGAAAATATATAAAATTCTTCTTCCCAAAGACTATATTAGATTAAAGTTAACAAATGTGTTTGCTACAGAGGTTTCGGATGCTAGTGGAATGCAAATGCTTGATATAAACACAAGAAATTGGAGTGAGGAAATTTTAGAAAAGCTAAATATAGATAAAAATATATTAGCAGAAGTTTATGAATCTGTAGTTGTAAGTGGGCATGTTACAGAGGAAGCTTCTAGGCTTACTAATCTAGCAGTGGGAACTCCGGTAGTTGGTGGAGCAGGGGATCAGGCAGCTGGAGCTGTTGGAAATGGAATAGTAAATGAGGGGATAATTTCGGTTAGCATGGGAACCTCAGGAGTAGTGTTTGCTGCTACAGACACACCTAGATTCGATAAAGAAGGACGAGTTCATACTTTATGTCATGCAGTACCTAATAAGTGGCATGTAATGGGAGTAACTCAAGGTGCAGGGCTATCTTTAAACTGGTTTAAAAGAACCTTTTGCAAAAGTGAAGTTATGGAAAGTGAAGCTTCAAAGGTTAATATATACGATTTATTAACTGAAAAAGCTTCCAACTCAAAGCCAGGCTCTAACGGAATAATATATTTGCCCTATCTTATGGGAGAAAGAACTCCTCATATAGATCCAAATGTTAAAGGAGCTTTTTTAGGAGTTTCACTTATAAATAACCATGATGATTTTATTAGAAGTGTATTAGAAGGAGTTAGCTTTAGTTTGAAAAATTGTCTTGATTTGCTTCAACATATGAATATAAGTATAGATGAAATAAGAGTAAGCGGTGGTGGAGCAGAAAGCAAAGTATGGAGACAAATAACAGCAGATATTTTTGGTTATTCACTAAACACAGTAAAAGCATCTGAAGGTGGTGCTCTAGGAGTGGCAATACTTGCAGGCGTTGGTGCTGGAATATATACTTCAGTTGAAGATGCTTGTAGTAAAATAATAAAAGGTAATGACAAAATAGAGCCTAATTTATCATTAAAAGAAACCTATAAAGAAGTATATGAAAAGTATAACTCAGCTTATCCTAAAATTAAGAATTTTTAATTTTTAAGAAGTTTTTATTTATTACTTTACTCTTTATAATAGTAGTGTTTTAATATAATTGATGAAAGGGTGATTATCTTTTGATAGAAGTAAATCATAGTAAAATAAAAGAAACAAATAGAAAAAAAATAATTTCGCTACTATTAGAAAAGAATGAAATAACTAAGCTTGATATTTCTAGAATATTGGATATAAGTATAACTACTGTTTCTACTAACATTGCACAATTAAAAGATATGGGTGTAGTAGAAGATGTTGGGACACTAGAGTCAACAGGTGGCAGAAAGGCAGTTACAATAAAATTAGATGAAAACTGTAAATATTCCATTGGAATAGCGTTGACTCCAAATCATATTAAACTGTCATTAGTAAATTTGAGAAGAAGAGTTATAGATAGCTTAAGCATAAGGCATAAGAATGATGGAATAGAAAATATTATTAAACTTACTAAAGAAAATTTAGACACAATAATAAAAAAATATGCTTTAAATCCTTCTAATTTACTTGGAATTGCCTTCTCTATTCCTGGTACTGTAGATTTTAAGGAAGGTATAATTAAATATGCATATCTTTTAAAAACAAAAGACTTTAATTTTAAAAAGGAGTTTGAATATTTAAAGGTACCAATTTATATAGAAAATGAAGCAAATTTATCAGCTTATTATGAATTTTTAAATAGAAAAGACGAAATAGAAAATTTGTTGTATGTTTCTATAACAGATGGATTAGGTTTAGGTATAGTTATAAATAATAAAATATATCGTGGAGACAATAATTCAGCAGGTGAATTAGGGCACACTAAGATAGCTATTGACGGGAAAAGTTGTAAGTGTGGTGCTAAAGGCTGTTTAGAGGCCTATACGTCAATGGATGTTTTAATTGAAAAGTATAATGAAAAAACTAAGCTTAATATTACAGATATTTCAGAATTTGAAGAAAAGTATAATCAATTTGATAAAGTTACTGAAGAAATATTAGATGAGTACTTAAAAATATTCAGTTTAGGAATTTCAAATTTAATTATGCTTCTAGATCCAAATAGCATCGTTATTGGTGGAGATATAAACAATTTATTAAATGATAAAATAGAAACCTTAAAAAATAATATATATAAAGACAATCTATTTACTAATGAGGATAATTGTAAAATTAGTGTTGCTAGTTTTAGGGAATCTTATTTATTAGGAGCTGCTATGATGCCTATAGAAGAGTTTTTAGAAATCAAATAATTGAGCAATTTTTATGCTCAATTATTTTTAAAAACTTATTAAATAAATTTTAAAAAGATATAAAAAAAGGAGAAGATGAGAAATGAAATTTTTTCTAGATACTGCAAATGTAGATAATATTAGAGAAGCAGAAGAAATGGGGGTAATTTGCGGAGTTACAACTAATCCCTCCTTAGTAGCCAAAGAAGGTAGAGATTTCAATGAAGTAATTAAAGAAATTACTGAAATAGTGGATGGTCCTATTAGTGGAGAAGTTGTTAGTGAAGATGCAGCATCAATGATTAAAGAAGGAAGAGCAATAGCAGCAATACATAAAAATATGATTGTTAAAATACCAATGACAGTAGAAGGACTTAAAGCAACGAAGGTTTTATCTAAAGAAGGAATTAAAACAAATGTAACCTTGATTTTTTCAGCAAATCAAGCGTTATTAGCTGCAAATGCAGGAGCAACCTATGTGAGCCCATTTTTAGGAAGATTAGATGATATATCGATGGTTGGAATGGATTTAGTAAGAGATATAGCTGAAATATTCGAAATTCATGGAATTGAAACAGAAATAATAGCAGCCAGCGTTAGAAACCCAGTTCATGTAATTGAAGCTGCAAAAGCAGGAGCACATATTGCAACAGTACCACATAGTCTAGTTTTGCAAATGGTTAAGCACCCATTAACAAAGCAAGGTTTAGAAAAATTTAAAGCTGACTGGGCAGCAGCTTTTGGCAAATAGGAGGCATTGAAATGTATAAAGAAGTAGATAAACTAGCTATTAATGCTATAAGAATACTTTCAGCAGATGCAATTGAAAAATCTAAGTCTGGTCACCCTGGACTGCCTCTTGGAGCAGCTACAATGGCATATATTTTATGGACTAAGATGAAGCATAATGGGAAAAACTCAAAATGGGATAATAGAGATAGATTTATACTTTCCGCAGGGCATGGTTCTATGCTTGAGTACTCCTTGCTTCATTTGTTTGGTTATGGTGTAACTATAGAAGATATTAAAAACTTTAGACAAGCAGGAAGCTTAACACCAGGTCATCCTGAGTATGGACATACTAATGGTGTAGAAATAACAACAGGGCCACTTGGACAAGGGATATGTAATGCAGTAGGCATGGCAATAGCTGAGAGTTATCTTGCTGAAAAATTCAACAAACCAAATTATAGCTGTACTCACCATTTTAATATAGTTGATCATTATACTTATGCTATTGCTGGAGATGGATGTTTAATGGAGGGAATTTCAAGTGAAGCGTCATCACTGGCTGGTACTTTAGGTCTTGGAAAGTTAATAGTATTATACGACTCAAATAATATTTCAATTGAAGGAAACACGGATATAGCCTTTAGAGAAGATGTAGCAAAAAGATATGAAGCATACGGCTGGCAAGTTTTAAAGGTTGATGATGGAAACGATATAATTAAAGTTTCTGAGGCAATAGATGAAGCTAAAAATGAAAAAAATAAACCTTCAATTATAATAGTAAAAAATAAAATTGGATATGGTTGTCCAGCAAAACAAGGTAAAGCATCAGCACATGGAGAGCCATTAGGTGCGGAAAACGTAAAAGCTTTAAAAGAAAATTTAGGCTGGAGGCTTGAACCAGATTTTTATGTTCCAGAAGAAGTATATACACATATGGATAGTATTATTAAAGCAGGCATTGAAAAGGAAGAGGCTTGGAATAAATTATTTGATGAATATAAAGAAACTTATCCAAAGTTAGCTGAGGCTTATGAAAAATGGATGAGCGGATATTTTGATAAAGAAGGCTTATATAATAATTATGAATTTTGGAACTTTGATAAAGAAATGGCCACAAGAGAATCTTCAGGAATTATCATTAATAGATTAAAGGATTTAGTTCCAAATTTAATTGGAGGCTCAGCAGATTTAGCTCCTTCTAATAAGACAAATATGAAGGATGCAGGAGATTTTTCACTAGAAGATAGAAGTGGAAGGAATCTTCATTTTGGTGTAAGAGAACATGCTATGGCAGCAATTTCAAATGGTATATATGCTCATGGTGGTTTAAAAGTATTTTGTTCAACCTTCTTTGTTTTCAGTGATTATATGAAAGGTGCTATGAGATTATCTTCATTGATGAAGCTTCCAATAACGTATGTTTTAACCCATGATAGTATTGGCGTTGGAGAGGATGGCCCTACCCACCAACCCATTGAGCAGTTAGCAGCACTTAGAAGCATGCCAAATATGGCTGTATTTAGACCAGCTGATTCTAAAGAAACAGCTGCAGCTTGGTATTTTGCTATTACTAATGGAACTACTCCAACTTCACTAGTATTAACAAGACAAAAGCTTCCATTATATACTGGCTGTGCTAAAAGAGCTTTAAAAGGTGGATATATTTTAAAAGAAGCAAGTAAAGAAACTCCAGATATACTTTTAATGGCATCTGGCTCAGAGGTAGAGCTTATTTATAAAGCAGCTAATGAATTAGAAGCAAAGGGAATAGCAGCTAGGGTTATAAGTATGCCAAGCTTTGAATTATTTGAAGCTCAAGAAGAAGATTACAAAGAATCAGTTATGCCTAAAAAGGTTAGAAAAAGGCTTGCTGTTGAAGCTTTAACATCTTTTGGATGGCACAAATATGTAGGTCTTGATGGAGATGTTATTACTTTAGATACCTTTGGTGCATCAGGAAATGCAGCTGTATTGTTTGAAAAGTTTGGATTTACAGTAGAAAATGTTGTAAATAAGGCTATAAGTTTATTAAGATAAAAAATATTATAAAAAAGGGTGATATTAATGGAAATTAAAAGTGTCTTTGACAAGGAGTTCAGGAAGTATGGACAAGTATTAAAAAATTACGACTGCACAGAAATAATAGAAAAAATGAGCAGTACACCGCTTCCAAACGATGTTATTTATGAGCCATCTATTAAAGAACTTGAACAGTTAAAAATTGCTGAGGAGTTAAAGGCTCGTGAATATGGAGAATTACCTATTCAAATTGGATATTGCAATGGAAATAATTATTTATTAAATGCTATAGAATATCATCGTTCATCAGAAATAAATATTGCGGTTACAGATCTTATTTTGCTAATAGGCTGCCAAAAGGATATAAATGATGATTTTACTTATGAAACTTCTAAAATAGAAGCTTTTAAGGTGCCAGCCGGTACAATAATAGAAGTATATGCAACTACTCTTCATTATGCACCTTGTAATGTAGATGAAAGTGGATTTAAATGTGTTGTAGTTTTACCAAGAGATACAAATCTTCCTTTAGAAAATGAGACTGAGAAGAATGGTGAAGATGCACTTTTATTTGCGAGAAACAAATGGTTAATAGGTCATAAGGATACAGATTTAGGAGCACAGGGAGCATTTATTGGTCTTATTGGACAAAATATTTCATTAAAATAAATCAAATAAAATGGAGGAATTAAAAATGAATAATGTACCAAATGTAAAATTAGGAATTGTTGCAGTGAGCAGGGATTGCTTTCCAATGGAATTATCAGCTAATAGAAGAAAGGCAGTAGTAGACGCTTACAAAGAAGTTTACGGAGATATTTTTGAATGTTTAACAACAGTAGAAAATGAAAAGCATATGGAAAAAGCTTTAGCCGAAGTTAAAGAAGCTGGAGTAAATGCTTTAGTAGTTTATCTTGGAAACTTTGGACCAGAAACTGCTGAAACTTTGCTTGCAAAACAATTTGGTGGTCCAGTTATGTTTGCTGCTGCTGCTGAAGAAAGAGGAAATAACTTAGTTAACGGTCGTGGAGATGCATATTGCGGAATGCTTAATGCAAGTTATAATTTAGCACTTCGTAATATCAAAGCGTATATTCCAGAATATCCAGTTGGAACAGCAAAAGAAGTTGCAAAAATGATAGCAGAGTTTGAGCCAGTAGCAACTGCACTTTTAGGCTTAAAAAATCTTAAAATTATTTCTTTCGGACCTCGTCCACAAGATTTCTTAGCTTGTAATGCACCAATTAAGCAACTTTATAATTTAGAAGTTGAAATTGAAGAAAATTCTGAACTTGATTTGTTTGCAGCTTTCAATGAACATGCAAATGATGAAAGAATTCCAGCAGTAATTAAAGATATGGAAAACGAATTAGCTGAAGGAAATAAAATGCCAGGTATATTGCCAAAGCTTGCTCAATATGAAATAACTTTATTAGATTGGATAGAAGCACATAAAGGTTCTAGAGAATTTGTAGTATTTGCAAATAAATGCTGGCCTTCATTCCAAACACAATTTGGTTTTGTTCCATGCTATGTAAACAGCCGATTAACAGCAAAAGGAATACCAGTATCTTGTGAAGTAGATATTTATGGTGCCTTAAGTGAATATATTGGAACTTGCATTAGCAAAGATGTTGTAACCTTATTAGATATAAACAATTCTGTCCCAGCTGATATGTACAAAGATGACATCGAGAATAAATTTGATTATTCCTTAGGTGAAACCTTCATGGGCTTCCACTGCGGAAATACTGCTGCTTGCAAGTTAACTTCTTATAGCATGAAAAATCAAATGATAATGGCAAGAGCTTTAGAGCCAAATCAAGAACCAAACATAACAAGAGGAACACTTGAAGGAGATATAATTCCAGGAGAAATAACCTTCTTCCGTCTACAAAGTAATGCAGATGCAGAATTAAATGCATATATAGCAGAAGGAGAAGTATTGCCAGTTGCAACACGTTCCTTTGGCTCCATAGGAGTTTTTGCAATACCTGAAATGGATAGATTTTATCGTCACGTATTAATAGAAGGAAGATACCCACATCATGGTGCAGTTGCCTTTGGACATTATGGTAAGGCAATATACAATTTGTTTAGATATTTAGGGGTTAAAGAAGTTGGTTTTAATCAGCCCAAAGGTATGCTTTATAAAACTGAAAACCCATTTAGATAAAAAATATAACTAAAAATATGGTATTCCTCAAGGAAATATGTGAGGAATACCATATTTTTTTAATAATTTGTTTAAAACTTTCTCAGCTAACTCTCAGTAAACCTTAATATAATTTTCAGCATCTCCCTTTATAATTAAAAATGTTAAGTGAGGTGTTTTGAAATGTTTATAGTTATAGCTTTAACTTTGATGTTTATTTGTATTTTAACAATAGTTTTCCTTTTAAGAGAAAGGGAAATAGAAGAGGAAAATGTTCAGTTTTATAGCCTAGGAACAATAAATACTATTAAGGTTTATGGAAAGAAGGCAAAAGCTGCTATTGAAGAAGCAAAAAAAAAGGTAATGGAAATAGACGATAAGATGTCTGTATTTAAAGAGGAAAGTGAAATTACTAAAATAAATGATAAGGCAGGTTTAAGCCTTGTAAAGGTAAGCATGGAAACTTTCTATTTAATAAAAAAAGCAATTTATTATTGTAATTTATTTGATGGATACTTTGACATAACAATAAGGCCAATAGTAAAGTTATGGGGAATCGGACATCAAGAAGAAAGGGTGCCAACAGAAATAGAAATAGAAGAAAAGCTAAAGCTTGTAAATTATGAAGATATCATTTTGGATGAAAATAGCTGCAGTATTGGGCTTAAAAATTCTAATCAAGAAATAGATGTTGGAGGAATTGCCAAAGGATATGCAGCGGATTTAGTAAAAGAAATTTTAAAAAAGAACAAAATAAAAAATGGAATAATTAACTTAGGTGGAAATGTTTATGTATTAGGAAGGAAAAGTGATGGCAAGGATTGGTGTGTAGGGATTCAAGACCCATTAAATGAAAACGGTAAGTTTTTAGGAACCATTAGTACTAGAAACAAGTCTATAGTTACTTCTGGAAATTATGAAAGATATTTTTTTAAGGATGGGAAAAGTTACCATCATATAATAGATACTAAAACTGGTTATCCATCTGAGGGAGAAATAATAAGTGCAACTATAGTTTCTGATTTTTCAATAGATGGTGATGGATTATCTACTGGAGTTTTTATTTATGGAGTAAATAAGGCTATAAATTTAATTGAGGGGCTTTATGGAATAGAAGCTATTTTAATAACAAAATCTAAAGAGGTTTTTTTAACATCTAATTTAAAAAATATTTTTACTTTAACAAATAATGATTATTGCTTAAGGGAGGCAACAGCTATATGAAGAAAAAGATAAAAAAAATACAAATTTTTAGATTTGCAGTTCAAATTATATTTTTTATTTTATTACCGGGACTTTTTACATTAACTTTTAGTGAATTAAAAAACATATATGACATGATCACTAAAGGAAATTTCAATTTTTTAAGCAGTTATCAAAGTTTGATTGAGGTTATAGTAATAATACCATTAACTATAGTATTAGGAAGGTTTTTTTGTGGGTGGATGTGTGCCTTTGGAACCTTTAATGATGTACTTCATATGATTTCTAAAAATATATTTAAAATAAACATAAAGGTAGATGAAAAGGTTGATAATGCCTTAAAATACTTAAAATATGTAGTTTTGGCAGCAATAATAGTAATTTCTTGGATTATGGGAAGTACTATTTTAAAGGCTACTAGCCCTTGGGATGCTTTTGCACAATTAACGAGCTTTCCTAACATAACGGTTCCTTTAACAATTGGACTTTTTGTTTTACTTCTAATAACAGTTGGTGCATTTTTTATTGAAAGATTTTTCTGCAGATACTTATGCCCCTTAGGTGCCGTATTTTCAATAGTGTCTAAAGTAAGTATTTTTAAAATAAATAAACCTAAAAAAGATTGTGGTAAATGTAGACTTTGCACGAATAATTGTTCCATGGGCTTAGATTTATACAAGAAAAACAACGTGCATGGAGGAGATTGTATAAACTGCTTTAAATGCGTAGAAACTTGTCCAAGAAAGAATGTTACACCTGAAATGGCAAATGAAGAGTTAAATCCTGCTTTTGCAAGTTCTGTAGCTCTTGCAAGCTTTGTAGCATTTTATGGTGGAAGCAACGTATTAGCATCAGCTTTAGGAACAAGTAATGTAAATAGTACAGCAATTGTATCAACAGCTAATAACAACAATACAGCACCTTCAACTAACAGTTCTCAAAATAGTAACTCTGGACAAAATGCAAGTTCTTCAAGTTCTGCAAATAATAGCAATGCTACAAGCACTCAAAATGGTAATTCTGCTGCTTCAAGTACAGCTACTGCTTCTCAATATAAAGATGGAACTTACACTGGAACTGCTGATGGTTTTAGACCAGGACTCACAGTACAAGTAACAATTAAAGGCGGTAAAATTGCAGATATTCAAATAACACAAATCAATGATACACCTAGATTTTATCAAAATGCAGTTAATACAGTGCCACAGGAAATTATAAGTGCTCAATCAACAAATGTAGATACAGTTTCAGGTGCTACTTATTCTAGTACTGGTATAATAAATGCAGTTCAAGCTGCACTAGATAGCGCAAAGGCTTAAGGAAAGAAAAAGTACGAAACAATTGGGTTGGGGCGTGCCGACGTGAATCTCGAGGAAACATGGGCACGCCCAATCCAATTGTTTGTTTTTTATCTTATTTTTCACGATAAATCAGAATTTATAACGCTTTCTGCTGAATGCTTAGCATAGGTCCAAAATTTATTTAATAAAAAATTAATTGGTATGCCAATTACAATATTGATAAAGGCAGACATGTAATGAGGTACTCCAAAAATATTTTCTTCTATGTAAAATAGTATTGCAGTTAAAAAAAGCCCAGTGAAAGAATAAGATGCATATGCTTTTCCAAGCATCTTAAGATTCTCTTTTACATTTGAAGTTTTACTTTTAAACACAAACCGACTATTTAACATATAAGAAATGAATACAGTTATTATAAATGCTAATAGGTTCAATATTTGTGTGCCTAGTCCATATTTATAATACCCAATTGTATTAATACCATATGCGATTATAGAATTAATTAAGCCTACTATTCCGAATTTTAGAAATTGTGAAATCAGATTTTTATTTCTAAATAATATTTTCATTACATCCTCCAATATAAAAATTTACACCCTTACTTGTAGATAATATATATTTTATCAGTTCAATATTATTATATCACTATATACTATTTCTACAAATCAATAATTTTGGGTGCAAACTGTAATTGAAAAATAAATAAGTTTCATATATAATTAAATTATAGTTTAATATTATTTTTTATCGGTTGGACAGAAATTTTTCTGTTTTCAAGAAAATTAGGTTTCCTGGGTGGGATACTCTTAAGAGTTTTTCCATCTTTTTTTATTGCATAAAATTTTGAAAGGGAGTACATAATCTATGAATAATTCAGCAGAACTTGTTATTAATCAAATATTAATAATGTTAGCATTAATTTTATTTGGAGGAGTAGTATTTTCAAAAATAAGTGAACTACTTCATTTGCCAGATGTGGTACTGTATATAATATTTGGACTTCTAATTGGACCTAATGTTTTAAATTTAATAGATGTTAATCAATTTTCAATAGGGAATGAATTAATTTTAACTATTGGAGCAGCATATATTTTATATGATGGAGGAAGAGAAGTTAATTTGAAAGTTTTGAATAAAGTCAAAATATCGGTGTTGATGTTGGCAACTGTCGGAGTTATAATATCAACCTTTATAACAGGCTTTTTCACAATGAAAATTTTTGGAATGAGTTTTATGACAGCATTATTGGCAGGTGCTATAGTAGCGTCTACAGATCCATCGGTATTGATACCGTTATTTAAAAAAATTAAAATAAAAGATAAATTAAAACAGACAATTATATGTGAATCAGCTTTTAATGATGCTGTTGGAGCTATTTTAACTTTTACGATTATTACGATTATATTAAAAAATCAATTCTCAGCTTTAGATACCTTGATACAATTAGGAAAGTCTACTGGAGTGGGCTTAATAGTGGGGTTAATATTTGGGCTGATTTCAACACTTCTTGTTTCAGAAAAGCCCTATGGAGTTTTGATGGAATATCCATATATGGTGTCATTAGCTACAGTTTGTGCTTCTTATGCTGTTTCTACAATTTTTAGTGGAAGTGGGTTTATGTCGGTTTTTATTGCGGGAATAATCTTTGGGAATAAAGAAATTATTGGAATATCACATTCGGAAAAGCATGAAATAAGACATTTTCATTTTAAAGAAGTTATGACGACAATTTTTAGAATGATGATATTTATTTTATTAGGTACGCAAATTGAATTTAATATAATTATAAAATATTGGCTACCTGCACTTTTAGTAGTTCTGGTTTTGATTTTTATCGCAAGGCCGATTTCAGTTTTACTTTGTGTAACTGTAGATAGAAAGGCAAAGTGGAATATAAGAGAAATAATATATTTGATGTGGACTCGTGAAACAGGTGTAATTCCAGCGGCATTGTCTAGTATGCTTGTAAGTATGAATATTCCAAATGCAAATATAATTTCTTCAATAACATTTATGACTATAATAATTACATTAACTATTCAGGCAAGCACAGCAAAAAATTTGTCAAAAGCATTAAAATTAGATATTATATAAATAAGAAAGCTTTTATGGAGGAATTAGATGAAAAATAAGCAGAATACCTCTAATATTTTGTTTCATTGGCATAGTTTTAGATTTAAACTTGTTTTTGAAGGTATTGGAGTTGGAATTATAGCTGGAATTATTATTGTTTTATATAGATACTTACTTGGTAAATTGGATACGTCGGTAAATATTGTTTATAAATTTATTTGCAATAAGCCAATTGTTATTTTACCATGGATTGTTTTTTTAGTTTTAATAGGATATATAGTCGGATTAATGGTAAAAAAGGAACCTATTATTAGTGGCAGTGGTATTCCACAGGTTGAAGGAGTTTTACTTAGAAAGCTTGAAATGAATTGGTGGAAAGTAATACTTGGAAAGTTTGTAGGGGGTATACTTGCTATTGGATCAGGTCTTTCCTTAGGCAGAGAAGGTCCTTCAGTTCAAATTGGAGCTGCAGTTGGACAAGGTTTTGCAAAAGTTTTTAAAAGACTTAAAATTGAGGAAAAATATTTGATTTCAAGTGGAGCGAGTGCAGGCCTTTCTGCAGCCTTTAATGCACCTCTTGCTGGTGTAATGTTTGCTTTAGAAGAAGTTCATAAAAGTTTTTCACCTTTAGTGCTCCTTTCTGCACTTTCAGCTGCTTTGTCTTCAGATTTTATCGCTAGCAGCTTTTTTGGATTAAAACCTGTTTTGAATTTAAAAAACTTGAGCGTAATACCACTTAAATTTTATTTGTATATAATTATATTAGGAATCATAATAGGAATTTCCGGAGTGATTTTTAATAAAGTTTTATTGCGTACTCAAAATATTTATGCTGCACAAAAATGGCTTCCAAAAGAAATGAGAATTATAGTTCCTTTGCTAGTTTCTGTTTTGATTGGAATATTTCTGCCCCAGGCTTTAGGTGGTGGGAATGACCTTATTACTTCAATGCTTGCAAAAAATTATGGATTGACTATTCTTTTAATTTTAGTACTTTTTAAATTTTTGTTTACTATGATTTGTTATGGATCAGGTGCTCCTGGTGGGATCTTTTTGCCGCTACTAGCTATAGGTGCTTTGGTAGGCAATATATATGGTTTTATGGTTGTCCATTTTTTTAATCTTAATAGTATTTATATTAATAATTTTATTATACTTGCAATGGCTGGTTACTTTACTGCTGTTGTAAGAGCACCAATAACAGGTACTATACTTATAACTGAAATGACTGGTTCCTTTAATCATTTATTGTCGCTTTCTGTTGTATCAATAGTTGCCTATTTAGTTGCAGATGTATTGGCTTCTAATCCGATTTATGAATCATTATTAGAAAGATATTTGAAAAACCAAGGAGAGGAAATAACAATTGGAAGCAACAAAAATAAAACTATTTTAGAATTTGTTGTTTGCATGGGTACTGTAATAGATGGCAAAAGAATAAAGGATGTAAAATGGCCTTCAAACTGTTTACTTGTATCTGTAAGACGTGGTGACAATGAGATAATTCCTAAAGGTGATACTGTAATATTAGCTGGTGATTATTTAGATATTCTAACAAATGAAGATAGGGCTTCTAAGGTACATGATGCTATGATAATTTTAGCTGGAAGTTGTGAATTAAAATAAATGATTTACTTTTTTAAAACACTAAGTTTACCATCTGGTTCTAAAATTGCAGCTTCTACATCTGTTAGATTAAATATATTTTTATTTCTAAGCTGCATAAGTAAATCACCCATGTTGTATCTTGCTTTTTTCATATTTTTATAAATAACTATTCCTTTATCCATTATTATTAGTGGTTCACTGTCTACTAAAAGTCTAATATGTATATTTTTTAGTGTTAATATAGAAATTATTATGGTAAGTGCACTCCATATAAAAATAGATATAATCCCATCTATAACATGAATACTTTTATCAACAGCTGCAACAGCAGCAATTGAGCCAATTGTTATTCCAACTATGTAATCGAAATAAGTCAACTGAGAAATTTGTTTTCTTCCCATTATTCTTGTGAAAAATAATAAAGTGAAGTATGTAATTATAGATCTTAAAACTAGACTTATATGAGAATTCATTATGTCACTTCCTATCAATACTTTTTAGATTATTGTTTGTATTTTTTTATTAAATTATTTATAAAAAACAAATTTGATACTAGCATATTTCATATAGTATAATAATTCCGAAATACAAAAATCGAGAGGTAATTATGATTTTAGAAATTAGCAACTTAATTAAAAGATATGGCGATTTTTTAGCAATAGATAATTTAACTTTTTCCATTAAAGAAGGAGAAATTTTTGGACTTTTAGGACCTAATGGGGCTGGAAAGACTACTATTTTAAATTGCATAATTGGATTAAATAAAGTAGATTCTGGAACGATTAAGGTTTTTGATAAAGATTTAAGAGAACATGAAATTTTAATAAAAAGAGATATAGGTATAGTAACCCAAAATATTTCAGTTTATAAAGATTTAAATGCTTATGATAATCTTATGTATTTTGGTGGAATTTACGGACTTAAAGGAAAGGCTTTAAAGGAAGCAGTAGAGGAGGCATTAAGGTTTGCTGGACTTTGGGAGGAAAGAAAAAGGTTACCTGATGAATTTTCTGGAGGTATGCTTAGGAGATTAAATATTGCTTGTGGAATAGTTCATAAACCAAAATTAATTATTATGGATGAGCCAACAGTAGGCATAGACCCGCAGTCTAGAGAACATATTTTGGATGGGATTGAGAAATTAAGCAAAGCTGGTGCTACAATAATATATACATCTCACTATATGGATGAAGTGGAAAGAATTTGCACAGATATTGCTATTTTGGACCATGGAAGAATAATAGCAAGAGGAAATAAGGATGATTTAAAAAGTATGGTTTCAATAGAGGAAAAGGTTAAAATTAAAGTCGCAGCCTTAAACTACACGATTATTGATAAAATTAAACAAGTTTATGGTGTTAAAGAATGCAGCATAACTGAAGGATATATTTATATTATATCAAATAAAGGTAGCAAAAACTTAGGTAAGATTATAGACTTAATTGTTAACAGTGGCAATGAGATTTTAGATATAACTATAGAAAAACCTAGCATTGAGGCTGTGTTTTTAACGTTAACAGGAAGAATGTTAAGGGATTAGGAAGTGGAATCGTGAAAATATTTTATATCGCTTTTTATACGATGAAAAAAAGAATTAAAAATAAAAGTGACTCTTTAAGAATGATATTATTCCCCATGTTTTTAATATTTGTTATAGGAATTTCTTTAAAGACGGCTTATAGCCCGATAAATTTTACAACTGAAAAAATTGATATATTTTCACAAAGTGATAAGGTATATAGTGATTTTAAAAATTACATAGACAATGATAAAGTTTTCAATAAAATAATCGTAATTAATAGAGTGAAAAGTATTTCAGAAGGAAAGAAATATGTAACAGATGGAAATATAACTGCCCTAATACAATTATCTAATAATTACACAATTATAAATACATATGTATATAAAATGGACTATTTTGAAACCTCATATATAAAAGAGTTATCAACAAGCTATGAAAATAAGAAAAAATTTAATTTTTCCAGTGAAGGAAATAATGTTAAAGAAGTAGCACTTAATTTAAATAGTAAAATTCCTACATCAAAAGATTACTATGGGGTTACAATGTTAGTGCTTATGTTATTTTACTGTGCTTATTATGGTTCTGCACTAATTGGAGAAGACGATGAAGCTGATATAAGAGGAAGAATTGCAGCTTTACCTATAAATAAAAGTGAATATTTAACTGGCAAAATAATAGGCTCGTCTCTTTTAGTTTTCTTGCAGTCTGTCTTTATTATTGTTCTTAGTAGTTTTTTTTACAAGATAAACTGGGGAAATAACCCGATTAATTTGTTTTTTATAGTAGCTATATTTTCATTTTTCGTAATTAACTTTGGTATCTTTGTAAGAATTATAACAGGAGATAAAGCTTTAACTAGTTTTATTATTAATATTTTGATTCCCATATTTACCTTAATCGGAGGAGGGTATCTAAGCAGCACTTTTACAAGTGATGCGTTAAATAAAATTAGCTTCATTTCTCCTAGCTTTGCGGTTCAAAATTTAATTTTTAAAAGTATTTATAATTATAATATGAATTATAATTGTTATTACTATGAAATAATTATTTTAGCTATTGCTATGTTTTTAATAAATATTTTTATTGGAAGGAGAAAGGTATAGTGACAATATTTTTTTATAATTTTAAAAGAATATTTAGAAGAAAAAGACTTACATTAGTTATGTTTGTTCTTCCAATAATTATTGCACTTGCAGTAAGATATGTAAATATGACTTATACAAATGTAAAAATATCAGTTATTGATAATGATAATACTAAGGTTACTCAATTGCTTAAGAAAAATTTATCTAATAGCTTTGATGTAGTACCAATTGAAAATAACGATATTGAAGATTCGTTAAGCATAGGTAGCTGTCAATATGTATTAGTAATTAATAAAGGTTTTAGTAAAGCTATTGAAGAGGATAAAAATCCAAGTACTACGGCCTATTTTGATAAAAATAGCAATGTACACACTATAGTTACGCACAACGTGAATGATTTTATAGAGGAGTTATTGTATTTCGAAAAGAAAGGCAAATTAAATTATGAAGAAATAATTAAAACAAGCAGTAGTATAAATTATGTAGATCTTGAGAAAAAGGAAATCTCTGATTCTAGAGTAGCCATCAATTTTTTACTAATGCTTATGCTTATAACTTCTATTAATTTTTCTGAAATACTATTAGTTGATAAAGAAGAAAAAGGTGATTTAAGAAGCTTTGCAGCTCCAATTAGAATAAGCAGCTATATGTTTCAATGCATTTTAAATTTGTTCCTCTTAAGTGAAGCACAAGTATCCATTTTGCTTATATTTTTAGCTATTATTTATAAAAGTACAATAATAGCATATTTGCCTTTACTTTTTATAATGTTATCATTTTTTTCTTTGCTTTCTGTGTCAATTTCAATTTTTTTTAATACTATATCAAGTAAAACGAAGAGAAGTGGATTATATAATAGCATAGCCATTATACCTATGTGCATGCTAGGAGGGTGTTTTTGGGACATTTCCATAATGCCAGCTTCACTACAATATTTTTCTCAGTTTATTCCTATTAGCTGGACGGTAAATGGAGTTTTAAAAATTTTGTATTATAGACAAGGATTTATGGGAATAGGTATTAATTTAATTATATCATTATTGTTTTCAGCAGTATTTTTTCTACTTGGAATATTTACTAAAAAGGATATAGTAAAATAAAAAATTGTGGAGGAATTATATGGATAAGGATTATAACATAAGCTATATAATGAAAATTATTATTTTTACATATGTTTTTACTACAATTGCTATGGAGCAAAGTGGAAATTTCAAGGTTGTAATAATATTTTTAATAATAGCTGCAATTTCCATAATAAAAGAAAGATTTAATTTTTCAAAATATGTTATTTTAGCGGAAATTATTTTTATTACTATAGGGGTAGAAATAAATTATAATTTCATATATCTTTATTCCATATGTATTTTTGATTTGGTATACGAGGATATGAAAATGGGTATAGCCTTTGTAGCAGCTGTTACTATATATTTTTCTAATTTAAAGGAACTTTCTACAGTAGTTATTATTAGCGTTATGTTTGGAATTATAGCATATGCTCTAAAAAGAATTGAAATAAGAGAAAAAAAATATATAGATATTTTTGATAGTGAAAGAAGACTTAGATATGAACTCGAAAACACAAAAGCTAAGCTTCTAAACTCCTCAAAAGAAATTGCACATTTTGCTGAAGTAAATGAACGAAATAGAATAGCAAGAGATATTCATGATAATATAGGGCATAGTCTTGCTGGAATATTCATGCAACTGCAGGTTGTTTTAAAGTTATATGGAAAAGATGATGAAAAAGCTAAGGACACACTAAAAAATAGCGTGGAAGGGCTTTCAAAAGCTCTTGTTGTAGTTAGGGAAACGGTTCATAACATTAAGCCAAAAGAAAACTTAGGAGTAGAATATATTAAAGAGATAATAGACAACTTTCATTTTTGCAAGGTTAACTTTTCACACGCAGGAGATTTTAGTTCTGTACTACCTAGTCATTATGAACTTATTGCTACAAATATAAAGGAAGCTTTAACAAATGCTTCGAAATATTCTAATGCCAGCACAATTGATATAAAAATAGAAATAAATAAAAATTATATAAGACTTTATATTAAAGATGATGGTGTAGGTACAAATAGCTTTAAAGAGGGACTCGGCTTAAGCGGTATGAGAGAAAGAGTTAAAAATTTTGGCGGCAACATATCGATAAATGGCGATAACGGTTTTTTAATAGTATGCATAATACCAATAAATGAAGAAGGAGGCAAAATTTTTGAAACTATTAATAGTAGATGATGACAGTCTAATAAGGGAAAGTTTAAGCATTTTACTTGCTGTTGAAGGAGAAATAGAAGTTGTAGGCACCGCTCAAAATGGGCAGGAGGCTTTTGAAAAATGTAAGGAATTAAATCCAGATATAGTTTTAATGGATATTAGGATGCCAGTTATGGACGGTGTTTTAGGTACAAAACTGATAAAGGAAAGCTATAAAAATACAAAGGTAGTTATTTTAACGACTTTTAAAGATGATGAATACATTAAAGAAGCATTAAAAAATGGAGCAGAAGGTTATATTTTGAAAAATCAAGCTTCTGATAGTATAATAGATAGTCTAAAAGCAGTAGAGAAAGGAAACATGGTTTTTGAAAAAAATGTAGCAGAAAAAATTTCTTCTTTAATTAAAGAAGAAAATAAAAAGAATGTGGAAGAGTTTAACTTAACCGAAAGAGAATTAGATATTTTAAAGCTCATAGGTGAAGGACTCTCTAACAAGGAGATTTCAGCTAAGCTTTTTCTAGGTGAAGGTACTATTAGAAATTATGTAACAAATCTTTTGGAAAAATTAGAACTTAGAGACAGAACGCAGTTGGCAATTTTTTATATTAAAAACTTTTAGGGAAGGTGAGTATAAAATGCCAAGGAGCTTATGAAAGAATTTGAAAGAGCTTTAAGGGATAAATCTTTTGGGTATGTTTCTGAGATAATAGAAAATTCTAAGAAAATGTTAAACGCAACAATTGCAAGAGAAACAAAAATTGTAGAAGAAATTTAGAATTTAGTAGATAGGCTATTTTAGTCTATCTATATTTTTTTAAGCTCTATTTTACAATTATATATTACCACAAAATTACTAAAATTTCAAGTCTTGTATTGATGTAAAGCTAGGAGTACAGTATATTTTGAGGTGGTTATAGTGGATAAAAAATTGACTTTAGCATTTCAAAATATGCAAAAAATACAAGATATAATTGGATTAAAGTCTTGTAATGAAATTACGCTTAAATATGGGTTAACTTTATCAGATGAAGATATTAATGAGTTAGTTGAAAATCGTTTTAAGTCATTAAAGGATACAGGAAGAATTGAATTTTCAGAAGGAATTTTAAAAAAGATTGTGGAAGAATTTTGCGACTCGCCGTATATAATGCAAGAAAATTATAAGGATACAATGATGGAGCTTCAGCAGTGTTTTTATTTTTTTAAAAATGAAGCAATGGAGCAGATATCAGATGATGAACTTATTGAATTTATGAAAGCACATTTTGATGGAAATTGTGAAGGCTCATTAGAATATTTAAGTGGAACTACGCTAGAAGATCTTTGTAGGGATACAAGGTATGGTTATAAATCTAAGGATTAATGAAAATTGGAGGTATTATGGAAGGAAATAACAAAAAATTGTTAGCGAATATTAAAATAGGTAAAAATATAAGTGAAGAAGATAGAATGCTTATTGAGGTTAAAATATGGAGTTTCCTTGGAACGTATATAAATAGGTATACCATGGGTGATAGCACATCAGTTCCCATTGAAATAGCAGAAGAATTGCTTAATTCAATCTGTTTTTCCTTAGATTTGGAATTAAGAGGCTTAAATAATGCACATAAAATTTTGATAGAAAAAGATATTGAACATTTATTAAAGGCATCTTGGATAAAAATAATTTCTTTGATGGGCTATGGTAAAAAACTGCTAATAGAAGTTAAAAATAGCTATCCTAATATAGAAAATACATCTTATAATGATACAATAGATGAGATAGAAAAGTTTTTTAATAAATATGATTATAGATTTTTTGCTCATAAGATAAACTGCAGCATAGATTATCAGCTCGCAAATCCAATATCAGAAAAGTTACAAGGTATAGAATATATAAATGAATACTTAAAGTCACTTCTTATTGAAAATCAGTTTTGTTTAAACTTCCCTAAGGATAATATCATATATTTATTAAAAAGTTATTGTCAGGATTATGAAGGATTATTAATTAATATTTTTGAACCAATATTAACAAATGCAATAGGGCTTAAAGCTTTAGGAGAGAATGTATTAATATTAGAAATCTCGGGGCTTCAAAGGAAGGAACTTTTAAATATTTTTAGAAACTTACCTAAAACTGAAGGCTTAGATAAATTAAGGAATTCAGCGAAGGGAATATGTGATGTTTTAGGAATAGTGGATAATGAAAAGATACAATATATTCAAGAAACATCTGAAAACTTATACCCTAGAATTGAAATGGCATTAGCTACAGGAAATATTGACAATGTTTTTCTATCATTTTGTCATGAAGAACAGCCAGTAGTAAGTGAATTTATAGATAATGCTGTTATGGACGATGAAAAGTTAAGGAATTTAATGGATGAAATAGGGTGTTGCAGATTTATTTCTGATAAGCTTGCAATGGTAAAAGAAAATGTTCATAGCTTAAGTGACTTAGTGGAAGTGTTAAGTCAGTGTTTTTGGGAAGATGAAGCTCAGGAACTCTTTAAAACATTTTCTGAAGATGAGATTAATGTAATAAAAAATTATTTATATAATAAAGGTAAAGAGTATAGTTCAGATACGGAATGGGAAGTTAAATTTATGGAGTATATAAACTATGGACACTTGTAAAAAAGGAGTATTGATTATGTATACAAGTACAACCGAAAGGTTTATGGATAAAAATGTAATGCCTACGTCTATGGAAATAGATAATCTTTTAGGGAAAGAAGCTTATCAAAGACTATCTGTACCCTATAGAGTAGGCTATTCTTTGTGGAAAAGTCTACTCTATAGGGTACATTTTTGGGTCATACATGTGGACAATCCAAATTAACGGGACATGATTAAATATTAAGAAATAGGTTAATGATATTAAAAGAATCATTGGTATATGCTATAATATTATTGCATATATGAAGTGCAGCAAAGAAAATAAGTAATGTAAAGGAGATTATAAGATGTCTATATACTTAAACACTAATAAACCTTTTGAAAATTATAGAGAACTTGTGAATGAAGAGTATTTTGTAGATAAATCTTCTATAATAACATTGCTTAACAAAAAAATATCTACAAAAAATAAATATATATGTATAACAAGACCAAGACGTTTCGGTAAATCAAGTGCTATTGATATGCTAGGAGCTTATTATTCTAAAGCAGTAGATTCAA
>JAJXWJ010000058.1 GCA_021781655.1 Bacillota bacterium
TGCATTAAAATGATGATAGCATACAATAAATTAAAATCTAATAATAAATATATTTTCCAGAAAGAAAAAAATATAAAAATCAAGCTAAGTTAGAGATTATACTAACTTAGCTTGATGGCTATGGGGCACGCCCAAACCCCTAGTTTGTTTGCTTGAATTCTGTCCAGATTTGGTCGTAGGTTTTTAGTGCTTCGCCGGGGTCTTTTAGGTGCTCACCATTTGCAACTACGTCCGCAGTTGGATATGCTGTTGGATTGTTTAATATAGAAGGAGCTATTAATTTTTGTGCTTCAAGGTTAGGGCTAGAGTATGGGAAAGCTTTAGCTATTTCTGCATCTACCTTTGGGTCTAAAATATAGTTTATAAATAATTGTGCATTTTTCTTGTTTTTTGCACCTTGTGGGATTATAAAGTTGTCTTGCCATAAATAAACGCCTTCTTTAGGAATAAAAGTTTTTAAGTCGTGATTTTGTTGCTCAGCAAGGTAGGCTTCTGCAGACCAAACATAACCAACAGTAGCATCACCATTAATAAGTTTTGTTTTGGGACTGTCACTATCAAAGGCAGTAATATTTGGTTTTAGTTTAATCAGCTCTTCTTTAGCTTGTTCTAATTTAGTAGGGTCGGTTTCGTTCATGTCATAGCCTAATTTTTTTAATGCAATACCTATAAGAGCTCTTTCATCATCTAGCGCTACGATAGAGTTTTTATATTGACTATCCCAAAGATCTGCATAGCTAGTTATGTTGGCATTAGGAAACTTTTTCATATTTACAACTATAACAGCATCTCCAAAGGTATACGGTACGCTATATTTATTGCCAGGATCGAAGGATAGGTTTTTAAAGGTAGCTCCTATGTTTTTGAAGTTAGGTATACTGTTCATATCAATTGTTTCTAAAAGATTTTGCTTTTTCATAGTATCAACCATGTAATCGCTAGCTACAGCTAAATCGTATTCACCTTTGCTTGCTTGTATTTTAGCAAGCATTTCTTCATTGGAAGAGTAAGTTGTATAGTTTACTTTAATATGATATTTTTCCTCAAATGCTTTTATTGTTGAATCAGGAATGTATTCTGACCAGTTGAAAATGTTGACAGTGCCGTTTGCATATTCTGATGCTGAAGCACTATTGCCACCGCAACCAGTTAAAGATATACCTATGATTATAGTTGAAAGAGTCAATATGGATATAGTTTTTAATTTTCTTAAAATCATTTTTTTCCTCCTTGAAATTTATTCACTAAACCATTCTACAGGTTTAATATCTAGATTAATGTTTATTTGTTTAACCTCTGTATATTCTTCATAACCCAAAGTACCTAGTTCTCTCCCTATACCGCTTTGTTTGTATCCTCCCCAAGGTGCCTCATTATAAGTTGGATGATAAGCATTAATCCAGGTAATACCTGCTCTTAATTTTTTAATAACTCTATGAGCTTTTGCAGAGTTATTAGTAAAAACTCCACCAGCAAGTCCATAAATAGAATCGTTAGCAAGATGAATTGCGTCGGCTTCATCTTTAAATTTTTGAATTGCTAGTACAGGCCCGAATATTTCCTCTTGTACTATTCGCATATCAGGAGTTGTATCGATAAATATTGTTGGCTCTATAAAATAACCGTCTTTAAGTTCTTCAGTAAATATTCTATTTCCACCGCATACTAATTTTGCACCTTCCTTTTTACCGATTTCAATGTAGTTTAAAATTTTATTCATATGTTGCTCTGAAATTACTGGACCCATTTCAGTGGAAGGATCAAGACCTTTACCAACTTTTATTTTCTTTGTTCTTTCTACTAATCTTTCTATAAACTTATCATAAATTGATTGTTCAAGTAAAAGTCTAGAGCCAGCAGAGCAAACCTGTCCTTGATTACAGAAAATAGCAAATAATGCATAATCAACCGCAGTTTCGAAATCAGCATCTGCAAATACGATATTTGGCGATTTACCTCCAAGTTCAAGTGAGATTTTTTTTATATTTGAAGTGGCAGATTGCATAATACTTCTTCCTGTTGCAGTTCCTCCTGTAAACGCAACTTTGTCAACATCCATATTAGCTGCTATTTCATGCCCAACAACAGGACCACTTCCCAAAACTAAGTTTACTACACCCTTTGGAAAACCTACTTCTTCAAATATTTCAAATAATTTAATTGCTGTAAGAGGTGTTATTTCAGAAGGTTTAAAGACTACTGTGTTTCCTGCAGCTATTGCTGGGGCTAGCTTCCATATTGACATTAATAGGGGGTAGTTCCAAGGAACAATCATTCCGCAAACGCCTATAGCTTCTCTAACTACCATAGCTTGGGTATTGTCAGGAACATCATAAGTCATTCCATGAGGTTTTGTTGCAAGACCAGCATAATATCTGAGGCAGGCAACAGCATCGTTAACATCAAATTCGCTTTCCCTTAAAGGCTTACCATTATCTATTGTTTCAAGTTCTGAAAATTCTTTTTTTCTTTTTTCTAATATATCAGCCACTTCAAATAATAATTTTGCTCTTTCTACAGCTAAGGTTTCCATCCAGCCATCTTCATAAAAAGCCCTTTTAGCAGCTTTAACAGCTTCTCTAACATCTTCCGCAGTACCTTCTGTTACAGTAGCAATTATTTTACCATCTGCTGGATTAATTATATTTCTTGTTTCTCCGTTAATAGATAATGTCCATTGTCCATCAATATACATTTTAAAAATAGTATCCATCAAATCACTCTCCCAACATATGACTTTATTTTAAGAAATGCGTAATTATATTTTGAATATATAATCAAAATGATAATTTGTCAATAAAATTTTAACAAATTAATAATATTTTATTGTTTTATATAAATATTTATTAATTTATGTACGGTTTGAGACAAATATACATCGTGATTTTTGTTCATTAAGGATATACTAAAAAAAATATTAATATGTTAATGTTATATCGTAATAGTTTTTAAAGTAATATGATATTTTTGCTTTTAATATTAAAATATCAATTTGCAAATGATGGAGGCTTATTACATTATGAATTATTGGATCAAAAGCTTACAGTTAAGTTGTAGAGAGATATAAAAAGATTATCGGCGAGGGAGTGAACAATAATGATAAATTTTGACTATTATATGCCTACTAAGCTAATGTTTGGGCCAGGAAAGGTAAAAGAACTAGGAAGAATTACTAAGCAATATGGAAAAAAGGCTTTAATTGTTACCGGAAGATATAGTACAAAAAAGACAGGGTTATTGAATAGGGTTATAGAAATGCTAAAGCTGGAGGAAGTTGAAGCGGTTGTTTTTGACAAGATTGAATCAAATCCTTTGACTACGACTGTAGAAGAAGGAATAAAATATGTTAAAGATAATGGGTGTGATGTAGTAATTGCTTTAGGTGGAGGTAGTGCCATGGATGCTGCAAAGGCTATTGCATTTATGGCAATAAATGAAGGTGATGTTAATGATTATATTTTCGGAAAAGTTGGAATAGGTGCTCTTCCTATTATTGCTGTAACTACAACAGCTGGAACTGGCAGTGAAGGCGATTCTTTAGCAGTTTTAACTAATCCAGAAAATAATGATAAAAAATCTATAAAATCTCCTTATATATATCCTAAAGTATCAATAATAGATGCAGAACTAATGACAACCCTTCCAAAACATATAATTGCACCAACAGGAATAGATGTTTTGTGCCATGCTATGGAAGCGTATGTTGCAAATAATAGCAATCCTATGAGTGAAATAATGGCATTAAAGGCTATAGAGTTAGTAAAAGAAAATTTAGTGAAAGTATATAATAATCCCAATAATATAGAAGCATTTAGTGGACTTGCTTTTGCAAATACTTTGGGTGGGATGGTTATAGATGCTTCAGCAGTTGCCCTGGCTCATGGGATGGAACACCCAGTTAGCGGACTTCTTGATATAACTCATGGAGAGGGGTTAGCTGCAATTGTTATAACTTGGATGAAATATTCTTATAAAGGTTCTGCAATTAAATTTTCAAATATTGCAAAAGCTTTAGGAGAAGATATAGATGGACTAACTCATATAGAAGCAGCAAAAAAAAGTATTGAAGCTGTAGAAAAGCTTTTAGCAGCATTAAATTTGACTAAATCGCTAAAAGATTTAGGTGTTAAAGAAGAGCATATTGAGTGGTTAGCAAAAAATGCAACTAAAACTATGACTTATTCCATAGGAAATAATCCTTTAATTCCCAGTGAAGAGGAAATTAAAAGTTTGTACTTGCAATGCTTATAAAACTTCAAATATGAGTAGTGCAAATGATTTATAAAATAGAGGAGGCTTTTTAAATGATAGAATATTCAAATGCAAAAATAGTAACACAATTACCAGGACCAAAATCTAAAGAGCTAATAGCAAAACGAGAAAAGTATGTAGCAAAAGGAGTAAGTAACGCAGTGCCAGTATTTGTTGAGGAGGCAAAAGGTGCACTTATAAAAGATATAGATGGAAATGTGTTTTTAGATTTTGCAGGAGCAATAGGTGTACAAAATGTAGGACATTGTGATGACGGAGTTGTTGAGGCGGTAAAGGAGCAGGTTGAAAAATATATTCATCCGTGCTTTCATGTTACTATGTATGAACCTTATGTAGCTTTAGCAGAAAAACTTATACAAAAGATACCTGGAGACAGCTTGAAAAAGGCAATGTTTGCAAACAGTGGTGCAGAGGCAGTTGAAAATGCAATAAAAATAGCGAGAGCATATACAAAGAAGACAGGAGTGATTTCACTCCAAGGTTCTTTTCATGGAAGAACGAATATGACTATGTCTATAACAAGCAAATATAAGCCTTATAAAAATGGTTTTGGGCCATTTGCAGTGGAAACTTATAAAACAGATGCAGCATATTGCTATAGATGTGCTTCTGGAAAAACATATCCACAATGTAATATGGCATGTATAGAAAAATTGAAAACAATGTTAAAGACAGTAATATCAAAGGAAATGATAGCATGTTTAATAGCAGAACCAGTTCAAGGTGAAGGTGGATTCGTAGTACCACCAAAGGAGTACTTTAAAGCTTTAAGGGAAATATGTACAGAAAACAATATAGTATTTCTAATAGATGAAGTTCAAGCTGGTTTTGCTAGAACAGGAAAGATGTTTGCTCATGAATATTATGATGTAGAAGCTGATTTAGTAACTTTATCAAAATCAATTGCAAATGGTGTTCCTTTAAGTGGAGTAGTAGGAAAATCAGAAATAATGGATTCAGCATGCATAGGTGGCATAGGAGGTACTTATGGAGGAAGTCCACTTGGTTGTGTTGCAGCTTTAAAGGTAATAGAAAAAATAGAGAAAGATGAATTGTGCAAAAAAGCAGAGGAAATAGGAGAATATATAATAGAAAGATTAAAAGAATTTGAAAAAAAATATGATGTAGTTGGAGATGTTAGAGGACTAGGTGCAATGGTAGGACTAGAATTAGTAAAGGATAGAGCTACAAAAGAACCAGCAGCAGATTTAGTAAAGAAAATAATAGCTTATTGCCTAAATAAAGGTGTCATATTTTTAAATGCAGGACTACTCGGAAATGTAATAAGATTTTTACCGCCTCTAGTTATGTCAAGAGAACAATTAAAATATGGAATGGATACCCTTGAAGAAGCTATAAAAGAATTAACGGAATAAAAGCTAATAATCAAAATATATGATTATTTCAAAATACACTGCTAAAAATGGCAGTGTATTTTATTGATTAATCAATTATATAGATTTTAATTATTAATATATTAAACAAACGGTTAAATTAATATTAAAATATCAACAAAACGGACAAATAGCTATAAATATATTTGTCCGTTTTGGACGTAGAGAACAAAACGTAAATGTGATAATATTAGTTCAATATTATTAATAAATTAATAATTAATAAGGGATATTATTGATAATAATTATATAAAATAAATATTTTATTAAATTTTATTTAAAAATATTCTTGAAAAAATTATTATTAGGGGGAATTGTAATGGCAAAAACAAGTTTGAAAAAAGATAATTTGACTATTATTGAAACGGTTGCTTTATCAGTTGCAGTTATTGCACCAACAGCAGCAATGTCCCTAAACATTGCAATGATGGCTTCAACAGCTGATTATTCGGCACCACTAGTATTTTTGTTTTCCACAATCGTAGTAGCCCTTGTTGCATATTCAATTATTGAATTCAACAAGCATATAGCTTCTTCAGGGTCTTTATATTCATTTACTAAAGCCTCTTTAGGTAAAAGAATGGGATTTATGTCAGGTTGGGCGCTTCTTTTAGCATATATCGCGCTTGGTGCTGGTTGTTTAGCTGGTTTTGGAAGCTTTTTTGGAGGCTTTTTAGCCATATTTGGAATCAAAATTCCTTGGATTGTAATTTCTTTAGTTTTTGCAGTACCAATGATATTACTAGGTACAATAGATGCAAAAATATGTAATAGAATAATGTTAACCTTTGAGGGAATATCAATTTTCTTGATATTAATAATTACTGTTGTAATACTAGCTAAAGTAGGATTAACAAAAGGTTTTAGCCTAGTACCCTTCCAAACAAAAGGTATAGGACTGGGAGCAATTGCAAGCACCTCAGTATTCGGATTTCTTTCCTTTATTGGCTTTGAAAGTGCATCCAGTCTTGGTGAAGAGACAAAAAATCCAAAAAAATTTATACCTATTGCAATATTCAGCGGAGTAGTAGTTACTGGTATATTTTATGTTTTATGCAGTTATTCACAAGTTATTGGTTTCGGACTAGATGCTAAGAGTTTAAAAGCCCTAACGGCTTCTAGTGCACCGCTTACTGATTTAGCTTCAAGGTACTTATCAAAAGATTACGGAACTATACTAATGTTTTCAGCTTCCTTGTCATTTTTCTCCTGCACTTTAGGGTCGGCTACAGCTGGTGCTAGAATGTTTTTTACCATGAGTAGGGATAAACTTATGGCAAAACCTTTATCAAAGGTACATTCAAAATATAACACACCATATATAGCACTTATAGCTGTTATTTTACTAATGATAGTAATTATAACCCCTTTATATTTTAAGGATGGAATAGATGTATTTGGATATTATGGTACCATGTCTTCTTTAGCAATACTGGTATCTTATATTTTTACAAGTGTTGGCTCAATAGTATATTTTACTAAGAAAAAAATATGGGGCTTAGGTCATACTATTATTCCTATTCTTGCAATAATTTCATTATTATATGTATTGTATTCAAGTGTTTATCCTGTACCACAATTCCCTAATAATATTTTCCCTTATGTAGTACTTGTATGGATAGCCTTAGGTTTTGTTTTAAGTTATATATTTGGCAAAAATAGTGAAGTGGAAGAAGTTGAAGTTGAAACAGAGAAAAAAGTTATTAATGCATAAACAAAAATAAAATAGCAAACACAGTGATTGATTATGTTGATTTATGATTGTAAATATGGTAATATATAAATTGTGTGAATATTAAAACATGCAAACTACAATTCCACTAAATTTAATAATTAACGCTCACTACAAAAGTGTACTTAATGGATTTAATTCGATTAAGTACACTTTTGTATAAAAAAGTTTGTTAACGTGAACAAAAAACTGTTGCATTGAATTTGAAGCTGTTATATAATAAGTTTAAAGAAATTGTTCATGTGAACAAAAGAAAGTAGGTTGAGAAATTTGAAAAAGTTTATGGATGAGAATTTTATGTTATCCAATAATACTGCTCAAACGCTATTTCATGATTGGTGTAAAAATGAGCCTATTATCGACTATCATTGTCACTTGAATCCAAAGGAGATTTTGGACAATAAAAAATTTGATAATATCACTCAAGTATGGCTTTATGGCGATCATTATAAATGGAGAGCTATGAGGAGTTATGGGATAGACGAAAAGTACATTACTGGAGATGGAAGCGATTATGAAAAATTTTTAGCTTATGCCAAGACGCTTTCAAGGGCAATAGGAAATCCGTTATATCACTGGACCCATTTAGAGCTTCAAAGATTTTTTGGGATTTACGAGGTTTTAAATGAGAAAACAGCACCATTAATTTGGGAAAAAGCTAATGAAAAGCTTAGAGGAGATGGATTTGCAGCTAGAGATTTGATAACCAAGTCAAAGGTGGAAGTTATTTGTACTACTGATGACCCTGTAGATTCTTTAGAAAACCATATAAAAATTAAAGAACTTAAAGATTTTAATGTAAACGTTCTTCCTGCTTTCAGACCTGATAAGGCAATTGAAATAAATAGAGATACTTTTCTTCCATGGCTTGAAAAACTTAGACAAGCATCTGGAGAAGCTGTTTTGAATTTGGATGGATTTATAGTAGCTTTAACTTCAAGAATCGAATTTTTTAATTCCTTAGGCTGCAAAGTTTCCGATCATGCCTTAGATGAAGTAGTATATTTGGAAGCAGATAAAGATGAAATAGCTAAAATTTTTGATAAAGCATTAAAAGGAGAAAAGGTAACTAAAGAAGAAGAATGTAAATATAAAACTTATGTTTTAAAATTCTTTGGTGAGATGTATCATAAACATAATTGGGTAATGCAACTTCATATAGCAGCTTTAAGAAATAACAATACAAGGATGTTCAATAAATTAGGACCAGATACTGGCTTTGATTCTGTTAATGATTTAAGCATTGCTTATCCATTATCAAGATTTTTGGATTCACTTGATAAAGAAGGAAGACTTCCTAAAACTATTTTATATACATTAAATCCTAAAGATAACTATGTTTTAGGTACTATGCTTGGTAATTTTCAAGGAAGTGAAGTTTCAGGAAAAATACAATTTGGTTCAGCTTGGTGGATTAACGATCATAAAGATGGTATGGAGGAGCAGATGAAAGCACTAGGAAACTTAGGAATGCTTAGTACCTTTGTTGGAATGCTAACTGATTCTAGAAGTTTCTTATCTTATACAAGACATGAGTATTTTAGAAGAATTCTTTGTAATCTCATTGGAGAATGGGTTGAAAATGGAGAATTTACAGATGATATAGAAATATTAGGAGAACTAGTGAAAAATATTTCCTATAAAAATGCTAAAATGTATTTTGGGTTTTAGAATAAAATAATTGAAATAAATCAATGATAAATATTAATTAAGCACAAATTTGTTAACGTGTGCAAAGTGAGTATCTCACTTTGCATGTTAAATATAATAAATTCATATAAAAGGAGAAACCAAAATGAAAAAGATGAGTCTTAAAGAAAAAATTTCATACGGCTTTGGAGACTTTGGTAATGGATTTATGTTTGATTTAGGTCAAGCGTATTTGCTAAAGTTTTATACCGATGTTTGCGGTATAGCTAGTGTGGCGGCAGGAGGAATATTTTTATTTACAAAATTATTTGATGCATTTATGGACCCTATTGCGGGTACTGTAATCGATTCAAGAAAAAAGGTTGGTAAGTATGGAAGATTTAGGCCTGTAATGTTTATTTCCAGTATATTTTTAGGTATTTTGACGGTATTAACCTTCATAACTCCTAATACTTCTATTCATGGAAGGCTGATATATGGGTATGTAACATATATGCTTTGGGGATTGATGTATTCCTTTACAAATGTACCATATGGTTCTTTAGGTTCAGTAGTAACTCAAGATGTACAGGAAAGAAGTCAACTGGCTACATTTAGACAGGCAGGTTCTTTAGGATCATTATTAATAACAGGTGTAGTATTTATGCCCATAGCAACTAGTGTGGGAAACACCAGAGTTGGTTTTGCAGTTGCTGCAACAATAATGTCTATAATAGGAATTTTATCATTTTTTATAACCTTTAAAAACACAAGAGAAGTTGTTGAAGTTAAAAGATCAACAGAAAAAGTTACAGCACGTCAGCTTGCAAATGCTGTGTTTTCAAATAAACCACTGTTAACAGTAATTCTAATGACAATATTTTCGATTTCAGCTTATAATATTAAAACAGCAATGATGGTGTACTTTTGTCAGTATTATTTAGGCAATGTCAAATATATGATAATTATTAATTTCTTTAGTATAGGAAGTTCTATTGTAGCTATAATATTCATTCCTCAACTTGTTAAATTATTAGGAAAGAAAAGAGCATCAGTACTTGGATTTGCTATGAGTTTTATAGCTGATGGACTTAACTTTATTTTACCAGTTCATTTAGTTTCATTTACTTTATTAATGGCTATTTCCTTCGTTGGTATAAGTATTCCAAATGGAATAACTTGGGCTTTTGTTTCTGATGTTATAGATTATGGTCATTGGCATACAGGTGAAAGAAGAGAAGGAATAACTTATGCAGCATTTAATTTTTCTAGAAAAATAGCACAATCTATTGCAGGAGCTCTTTCTGGTTTTGGATTAGGATTAATTGGATATGTTCCGAATGTAAGACAAACTGCTCAAACTTTGCTTGGAATCAAAGGACTTTTGATGCTTTATCCAGCAATTGCATTAGTAATAGCAGCTATAGTAATAGGAATTTTATACGGATTATCAGATAAGAAATTTGAAGAAATAGTAGCAGATCTTCAAAATGGGAAGACGGAATTTACACAAATTCAACAATAATTTTAAATAATATACAGTAAAAATAAAATGTTCACTGTAAAAGTGTTTTAGTTGATGATGGGATGCTATCATGCTAAATATGTAAATGCAGTTAAAAATTTATTAGAGGATTGCAAAACAATAAAATAATTTAAATAAAAAAGTATAATTGGTATTGTTAACGTGTTCAATAAATGATATTATAATCTTTATAAAGATTGTTTTATTAGTATTTATAAAATTGTTCATGTTAACAATATTTTAAATGGAGGAATAAAAAATGAGATTGAATAAAAGTAGTTATGAACAGTACAAAGAGTATCCCGAAAAAATAGTGCAATTTGGAGAAGGAAATTTTTTAAGAGCATTTGTAGATTGGCAAATAGATAAAATGAATAAAGAAATAGGATTTAATGGCTCTGTAGTGGTTGTGCAACCTATAGAATTTGGATTAGTTGAAAGGCTAAATGAGCAAGATGGTCTTTATACCCTTTATTTGCAAGGGATAAAAGATGGAAAAGCAGTAAAGGAACATTCTTTAATTAATAGCATTAGTAGAGGAATAGATCCGTATAAGGAGTTTGATGAATATTTAAAGGTAGCTGAAAATGCTGAAATAAGATTTATTATTTCCAATACTACAGAAGCTGGAATAGCTTTCGATGGAAATGATAAATTTACAGATTCGCCACAAAAAAGTTTTCCAGGAAAACTAACGAAGTTTTTACATCATAGATTTAAATGCTTTAATGGAGATAATAGCAAAGGTTTAATTATTATTCCTTGTGAGCTTATAGACAGAAATGGAGAAAAGTTAAAAGAAACTGTATTAAAATATGCAGAACTTTGGAACTTAGAAAAAGAATTTGTAAAATGGATAAATGAAGCTAGTACGTTTTGTAACAGCTTAGTAGATAGAATAGTAACTGGATATCCAAGAGATACAATAAAGGATATAGAAAAGGAATTAGGCTATGAAGATAATTTAGTAGATGTAGCAGAACAATTCCACTTGTGGGTTATCGAAGGACCAGAATGGATAAAGAATGAATTTCCTGCAGAAAAAATTGGTTTAAATGTAAAGTTTGTAGAGGATATGACACCATATAGAACTAGAAAAGTAAGAATTTTAAATGGAGCTCATACAGCACTAGTTCCAGTATCCTACCTTTATGGACTAGAAACAGTAGGTGAAGCTGTAGAACATGAGGTTACTCACAAATTCATAGAAGATGTCATTTATGAAGAAATAATTCCAACTTTAGATTTGTCAGAGGAAGAATTAAAGTATTTTGCTGGTGCTGTAATTGAAAGATTTAAAAATCCTTTTGTTAAACATTATTTGATGAGTATTGCATTAAATTCTATATCAAAATTTGAAACAAGAGATTTGCCTACTTTACTGGAATATGTAAATAGAAAAGGACAGCTTCCTAAAAAATTAGTGTTTTCTTTAGCAGCTTTAATAAAATTTTATGCTGGAAAAAGAGGAGAAGAAGAAATAAAGCTAGCTGACGACGAAGATGTATTACAATCATTTAAATCTCTTTGGGACAACTTTGATGGAACTAAAGAGGGCTTGAACAGTATTGTAAATAATGTGCTATCTTGGGATAATAAATGGAAAATGAATTTGAATAATGTCAAAGGACTTACCAATTTAGTTACTTATTATTTAGATAAAATTGAAAATCAAGGCATTAAAGAAGCTATTAAAGAAGTGTTATAATAATGTTGGAGATGGTTTTATGAAATCAATTATTAAAATAGATACTAAGGATAATGTGGCAGTAGCATTAAAAGATCTTGTGCAAGGTGAAAGTATTGCTGTTGAAGAAAAGGAAATAGTTATTAAAGAAGCTATAAATAGGGGGCATAAAATAGCTATATCTGATATTAGAAAAGATGAGGATGTAGTAAAGTATGGTTTTCCTATAGGGCATGCTATTTTAGATATATTGGAAGGTCAATTAGTTCACACACATAACATTAAGACAAATTTAGATGGGATAAAAGAATATACCTATAACAAAAAACTATCACAAAATGATTGTGAAATTGTAGATATGAAATTTAAAGGTTATGTAAGAAAAAATGGAACTGTAGGAATTAGAAATGAATTATGGATAGTTCCAACTGTTGGGTGTGTAAATGGTATAGCAGAAAATATTCTTAAAAGTTTTAAAAATGAAATTGGTAAACTAGAGATTGATAACACTTTAGTATTAAAGCATAATTATGGTTGTTCTCAGCTTGGGGATGACCATTTAAATACCAAGACTATTTTAAAAGATGTAGTGAAACATCCTAATGCAGGTGGTATATTAGTATTGGGCTTAGGTTGTGAGAATAATAATTTAGAGGAGTTTAGAGAGTTTTTGGGTGAATTTGATGAAAATAGAGTTAAATTTCTAGTTGCTCAAAAAGTTTCAGATGAAATTGAAGCAGGTGTAGAGCTTTTAAAAGGATTGTATGATAATATGAAGAAAGATACTCGAGAAGAAGTATCTATATCAGAACTAAAATTAGGTTTAAAATGTGGCGGATCTGATGGATTTTCTGGAATTACAGCAAATCCGCTATTAGGTAAGCTTTCAGACTTAGTTATAAAAAATGGAGGAACTACAGTTCTTACAGAGGTTCCTGAGATGTTTGGAGCGGAAACATTACTTATGAATAGAGCAAGCAATGAAGAAGTTTTTGATAAAACCGTTAATTTAATCAATGATTTTAAAAAATATTTTATGTCTTATAACCAGCCTGTATACGAAAATCCATCCCCAGGAAATAAAGCAGGTGGTATAACTACTTTAGAAGATAAATCTTTAGGTTGTACTCAAAAATCTGGAAGTTCAGAAGTAGTTGATGTGCTAAAATATGGAGAGGTCTTAAAAAATAAAGGACTTAATTTATTGAGTGCTCCAGGTAACGATTTAGTAGCTGCGTCCGCTTTAGCAGCTTCAGGTTGCCAAATGGTTTTATTTACCACAGGAAGAGGTACTCCCTTTGGAAGTTTTGTTCCCACAATGAAAATATCCACCAATACTGAGTTGTTTAACTTTAAAAAAGGTTGGATAGACTTTAATGCTGGAAGTTTGCTTGAAGATAAATCTATGGAACAATTGCTAGAACAATTTTTAGCATATGTTGTAAAGGTAGCTAGTGGAGAATTTGTTAATAACGAAAAAAATGATTTTAGAGAAATAGCCATATTTAAAAATGGAGTAACTCTTTAAAATATAATTTAGGAGGAGTAGTTATGAAAAGAATTGAAACGATAAAAAAAATATTAGATGCTGGCATTGTGGCAGTTATAAGAGCTGAGTCTAAGGATGAAGCAATCAAGATTATTGATGCTGTAAAAAAGGGCGGAATTAAAGCTTTAGAAATAACTTTAACAGTTCCGGGAGCAGTAGATATAATTAAAGAAATATCAGAAATTTATAAAGATGAAGATGTAATAATAGGGGCAGGTACTGTTCTTGATGCAGAAACAGCCAGACTATGTATTCTTAATGGAGCATCCTTTGTTGTTAGTCCATACTTTGATGCTGATACTGTAAAGTTATGTAATAGATATAGGATACCAGTAATGCCAGGAATTATGACGGTAAAAGAAGCTATAGAAGCTTTAGAATATGGTGTAGAAATTTTAAAGGTATTCCCAGGAAATGCTTATGGACCTTCAATAATAAGTTCATTTAAAGGCCCGATACCTCAGGCTAACTTTATGCCAACAGGAGGAGTAAATTTAGATAATATTAAAGACTGGATTAAAGCAGGTGCAGTAGCAGTTGGTACAGGCAGTGACTTGACTAGAGGTGCAAAGACAGGTGATTATGAACTTGTTACTGAAACAGCAGCTAAGTTTGTAGCAGCAGTTAAAGTTGCTATGGAAAATAAATAATAGAAGGGTGTAGATATGTATGGACGTATTGACCTTTGGAGAAAGTTTAGTTGTATTTAATCCAGAAGTGAATGGACCTCTTAGGTATGTGAATAATTTTGCTAAATCTGTTGGAGGAGCTGAATCGAATGTAGCTATTGCCCTTGCTAGGCTTGGACATAATGTTGGCTGGTTTTCTAAATTAGGCAAAGATGAATTTGGAAGATACCTTCAAAACTATATAAGAGGTGAGGGTGTAGATGTCACAAGTGTAGCATTTACTGATGAAGCTAATACAGGAATATTGTTTAAAGAGAGATTTGCCAGTGAAAATCCTAATGTATATTACTATAGGAAAAATTCTGCAGCAAGCATGCTGTCTGAAAGTGACATAAATGAACAATATATAAAGAAAGCTAAAATAGTACACATAACTGGAATAACCCCTGCATTGTCGGATAGTACGAGAAAAGCAGTATTTAAGGTGATAAGTATATGCAAAGAAAATGGAATAATGATTTCTTTTGACCCTAATATTAGACTTAAGCTTTGGTCTCTTGAAGAAGCAAAACCAGTACTATTAGATATAGCTAGACAAGCAGATATAATATTTCCTGGTGCTAGCGAGGGAGAAATGCTTCTAGGAACTGCAGATGAAAAAGAAATTGCTAGTAAATTTATTGAACTTGGCTCAAAGATTGTTGCTGTAAAATTAGGGGCAGAAGGCTCATATGTAGCTGATGGAATTCATAGTGAATATGTTAAAGGCTTTAAAATAGAAAAGGTTATTGATAGTGTTGGAGCTGGGGATGGCTTTGCAGCAGGTTTTTTGTCCGGAATAATAAATAAGCTTGAACTAAAAGAATGTGCTAACTTAGCAAATGCAGTAGGGGCTATGGCTACTTTAGTAAATGGAGATAATGAGGGATATCCTTGTCTTGAACAGTTGATGGAATTTATGGGTAAAAAGAAAGCAGTGGATAGATAGTTTTATAAAGAAAAGATGTGATAAGGTTGACGATAAGCTGTAATGAAAACACATGGGTTAAAGAAGTTTTATGGGAAAACCATAAATGTATACATTTTGCAGCAGGTGGTTATGAAGCTACAATTGTACCAGATGTAGGAGCAAATTTAATTGAGCTTAAAGATACAAAAATAAATTTAAGTTTACTAAGAAGTCCTAATAAGAAGGTAGATTTTAAAACATTTTCAGAAAGACCACAGGTATATGGTATTCCAGTGCTATTTCCTCCAAATAGGATTGAAGACGGTAAATTAAAAGTTGGAGAAAAAGAGTATGAGTTACCGATTAATGAAGTTAAAAACAATAATTATATTCATGGATTTGTTAAAAATGAAAGATGGGAAATATATCGAATGGAAATAAAAAAAGAAGGAACAGTAGAAATTGAAGCTGTTTTTGATTATAATGAGTCTCATGCTTTCTATAAATACTTTCCAAATAGTTTTCGATTTAAGCTTGTTTATAAGCTTTCAAAAGAAGGTTTAAAGCAAACTTTTACTATAATTAATTTGAGTGATGAAGAAATACCAGTAGCTATAGGCTATCATACAGCTTTTAATGTGCCTTTTAATGAAGATTCTAAAAAAGAAGATTACAGATTGATAGTTTCTGCAAATAGACGATATGAGCAAGATGGAAGAAATCTTCCTACTGGAAGGATATTTGAGCTATCTGATGATGAAAAAAAATATCACACAGATGGTATTTGTCCTTTTGGGTATAAAATAGAAACTCATTACGCTTTAAAAGAAATTGATGTAAAAGGTAGAAAGCTTTATGGAGCAATAATTGAAGATACTAAAAAAGGTTTAAAACTAATTTATGAATTAGGTAGGGAATATAAATATATAGTAATTTGGAACGACCAGGGAGACAAAGACTATTTATGCATTGAGCCTCAAACTTGGGCTATAAATGCCCCTAATCTTAAATTGGATAAAGCTTTAACGGGCTTTAGAACTATAGCTCCAAAACAATCTTGGAGTGAGGTTTCTAGAATATTTGTTGAAGAAAAATAATAATTTATGAGGATTAATTTGTAAAAAGAAGATTTTAGAATGTTCGGCTGAGAAAAAAGATGCGCACCTTTGGGGTTTGGGCGTGCCCATGTGATTCTTGAACAAACATTTTGCAGTCTCAAAATCTGAAATGATAAAAAGCGAACCGCAGATTGTAATAACTAATAGGTAAAAACTAAGAGTTAAAACTTACCTCGGTTCACTTTCTAACGAATTTTAGTTGAGTCTTAGTTAGTAATATTAAAAGTTTATGATTTATACAAAAGCAACACAAAAATGTTAACGTTAACGTAAAGTATTACAAAGAGATGATTTATATTAAAAAATGCAGTTGTTTGTATAGTTATATTGTAGCAAATATGTTATCATAGAATAAAAAGGAATAGATTCGGAAGGTGTATAGCATGACGGTTACAATAAAGGATATAGCAAAATTAGCAAACGTTTCCCATACAACAGTATCAAGAGCTTTAAACAATAGTCCCTTTATTAATGAGGAAACTAAAAATAGAATTGTAGAAATAGCAAACCAATTAAATTATGTTCCTAATTATAATGCTAAAAGCTTAGTTTTAAATAAATCATATAATATTGCATTGTTCTTTTCTTCTATAAGTAATGGTACTTCGCCAAGCTTCTTTTATGAAATAGTTGAAGGTGCAAATAGTGTAATTAAAGAAAGTTATAATCTAGTAGTTAGAGGAATAGATGATTATAATAACTTTGCAGAAATTAATAAAAGGAGATTTGATGGAATTATTTTAGTAAGCCAAAGTGAAAGTGATAATTTGTTTATTTATGATGTTATTAGAAAAGAAATTCCTTTGGTAGTAATAAATAGAGACATTCCAGAAGATTATATCGTAAATATTTTATCAAATGATGAAAAAGGTGCCTATGATGCAATCGAATATTTGATAAAAAATGGGCATAGTGATATTGCTATAGTCGAAGGAAAGAAAAATTTCAAATCCACAATATACAGAAAAGAAGGGTATATAAGAGCTTTACTGGATAACAATATTCAGCTAAAGAATGAATACATGGTGCAAGGTCAATATGATATAGAAAGTGGATATTCATGCATGAAAAATCTATTAGCCTTAGATAAAGTGCCAACAGCTGTTTTTTGTTCAAATGACGATATGGCAGTAGGAGCGATGAAAGCAGTTATTGAAAAAGGTTTAAAAGTTCCGGAAGATATATCTATTATTGGTTTTGACGATAGTGTTGTCTGTGATTATGTTACACCTTCTCTTACAACGGTTAAAAAGCATTCTAGAGAATTAAGTGTTAAAGGTACAGATAAATTACTAACTATAATAGAAAATAAAGATGCTTCAGAAAAGAAAATTTATATTGAGACCGAATTAATAGTAAGAGAATCAGTTAAAAATATAAAATAAGTCATAAGTAAGAAGACTTATTTTATTTTAAATTGTTCACGTGTGCAAAAGAAAAATAGGAGGATTAGTATGATTCTAAGCAAAAAAATATATGGAGATTACAAAGAATATCCAGAAAAGGTGCTTCAGTTTGGAGAGGGAAATTTTTTAAGAGGATTTATAGATTGGCAAATAGATATTATGAATAAAAAGGCAAACTTTAATGGTGGAGTTGTTGCAGTACAACCATTAAAAACCGGAAGAGTAGTTCCTAAACTTAGAAATCAAGATGGGTTATACACTGTATGTTTACAAGGAATAAAAAATAATCATCCTGTAAAAGAAAATTCAGTAGTTAGTTGTATTTCCAGATGCATTAATCCATACGAAGAATATGATGCTTATTTAAATATGGCAAAGAAAGATGAATTAAGATTTGTTATATCTAATACCACAGAGGCGGGTATTGCTTTTGATGAAAAGGATTCCTTAAAAGATGGCTGCCAAAATAGTTTTCCTGGAAAGCTAACTGCACTTTTATATGAAAGATTCAAATTTTTTAAAGGCGATAAAGATAAAGGGCTTGTAATTATCCCTTGCGAGCTAATAGATAAAAATGGGGACAAACTAAAGGCAGTAATAGAGCAGTATGCTAATTTGTGGAATTTAGAAATTGAATTTTTTAATTGGATTAATGAATGTAATACATTTTGCAATACCCTTGTAGATAGAATAGTACCGGGTTTTCCTAAAGATAATGAGATGTTAGAGAGAGAATTAGGATATAAAGATGATTTGATGGTTGTAGGTGAGCAGTATTATTTATGGGTAATAGAAGGACCGAGCTGGCTTAGTGGGGAATTACCTTTTGAAAAAGCAGGCTTAAATGTTAAATTAGTAAATGATGTAACCCCATACAGAGCAAGAAAAGTTAGAATACTGAATGGTGCACATTCTGCTTTAGTTCCAGTTGCATACCTCTACGGTTTAAATACAGTAAGGGAAGCAATAGATGATAAAACAGTAGGTAAATTCATAAGAAATGTTATATATGATGAGATTATTCCAACTTTAGTTAGCTCTGATATTCCTCAAAATGAACTTGTGAATTTTGCAGATGCTGTAATAGAAAGATTTAAGAACCCATTTATTCATCATTATTTGATGAGTATTGCTCTAAATTCAATGTCTAAGTTTGAAACTAGAGATTTACCATCTATAATAGAATACTATGAAGCTAAAGGAAGCCTTCCTAATAATTTAGTGTTTTCATTGGCAGCCTTAATTGCATTTTACAAAGGTAAAAGAGGAGAAGAAGAAATAAAGCTTGCAGATGATAGTCATATTTTAAATCTATTTAATATATTGTGGGGAAAATGGGATGGCAGTGATGCAGGGCTTAAAAATATAGTTAGTTTGGTATTGGGATGTGAAAAAAATTGGAATATGAACCTTAATACGATTAATGGATTAAATGAAATGGTTTCAGAATATCTCATAGATATTGAAAATTTAGGAATTGAAACTGCATTAAAAAAGCTTTTATGCAGTAAAAGTTTATAGTAACCTTAAAATGTATTAAATTATAGCCCAACCCTTAAAAAACAAAGGGTTGGGCATTTATAGATTAATAATAAAAAGCTAAACCTTAAGATATTTCCATTTTCCTTTCTTTCGTCTAGAAGTATACATAGAGCCTCGTACGCAAAAGTCTAAAAATATTCCTGTTGCCACACCGTATAATCCCAAATGCATATAATTAGTTAGTATTTCGGTGGTTAAAACTCTAAAAATCCATAAAGCTATTACTGCTGTTATTATTACATATTTTATATCTCCAGCTGAACGCATAACAGAAGCATTCACCCTTTCGATTCCAAGTAGAGGTTCAACCATGGCAAAGCCTCTTGCTACGATAACGCTAGATTGTATTACACTAGGGTCATTGCTATATAATCTAGCTATAGGTTCTGCAAAAATGAAAATTATTATTGAAGAAGTAATTCCTAAAATGATTGCTAGACGATTAGTTTCGGTTGAATATATTTCTGCAAGCTCATAATTTTCCTTTCCTAAACTTTGACCAACGGTTGTATTTGCAATTGTAGCTATTCCCATTACAGGCATTACAGCTATTTGGTGTATATTATTTCCTACTTGATAACCTGCAATAGCAGCAGTTCCTAAGGTAACTATAAAAACTTGCATAATTAGCATACCACCTTGCATAATGAGATTTTCTAAAAAAGAAGGTATGCCTATTTTAATTATTCTTTCTATAACTTTAAAGTCGATAATAAATTTATCGCCTTTATCAAAATGTATTTTGGTATTTTTTCTTAGTAGTAATGCTCCAATCATTATTCCACCACAAATTCTTGCTATAGTTGATCCTAAGGCATCTCCAAATACACCTAAAGCTGGTGTATGAAGTAATGTTCCAAAATGAACACCGTAAATTAAAGATATGCTCATAATAACGTTTATTATATTTACGATTATAGTAATATACATAGGTGACTTTGTGTCTCCAGAGCCTCTAAGAGAACCACCAATTACTAAATCTAAAATAATAAAAGGAATGCCAACGAGTGTGATTTTATAATATTGGAGTGCTATTTTTAAAACTACAGGATCAGCTCCGTTAAAGAAAAACTTTAATAACAAATTATCAGTTGAAAAGCCAAAAATTAAAAAAGCAATTCCTATAAAAAAGCCTATAAGTATGGATTGGACTAAAACATTTTTTGCATTTTTTATTCCACTTTCGCCTATAACTCTTGCAACTACAACAGTAGAGCCGGTTGCTAAACCAGCAAATATAGTTTGAAAAAAATTTAGCAATATATTTACCATACCTACGCCAGCTAGTGCATCTTTACCAATTCGAGAAATCAAAATTGTAGATACAATACCTACTGACATTAACAGTAGCTGTTCTGCAATTGTTGGCCAAGCTAGTTTTAAAAGTTCCATATTTATTTTATAACGTGAGTAAGTTCTTTTCAATTTATTCCACCACCGAGTAAAAATATGTCTATAGTTAACGTGTTCAAAAATGATATATTAACATTTTTATTATAACTCATAAAATCGATAATTAAAAGGAAAATTAACGATTAAGATTATAATAAGTTTTAATTGTTAACGTTAACTATAAATATTGACTTTAAAAAAAAACAATAGTATAATAAGCATGTAACAAACAAGCTGAATAACATACAGTAATTTTTAGAATACCTCACTACACTAAAAGAATAGACTGCTACTATTTAAAGGCAGTCTATTCTTTTTTGTATTTTTTGATAAAAATAATTTGAATTTATGCAAAGTGTTTTGTATAATAAAAGTTGTAGGACAACTTTTATTTTAAGGAGCACATATGAAAGATACTAAAACAAGCGATATAGTATTACAGAGTATTCAAGAAAGAATTATTAATGGAGAATGGAAGCCTGGTAAAAAGATAACATCAGAAACAAAGCTTGCACAGGAGCTTAATGTAAGTAGAGTATCCGTAAGAGAGGCCATAGAAAAATTAGTAACCTTAAATATTGTAACAAAAAAACAGGGTGGAGGGACTTATGTAAATGACCTTAGTCCATCAGTTTATTTACATAGTATTTTACCCATGCTTATTTTAGATAGAGATAATTACTTAGAAATACTAGAATTTAGGCTTATTATAGAGCCTGAAACTGCAAGACTTTGTGCACAAAGGTGTGATGAAAAAATAATAGGTGAATTAGAAGAAATATATGAGAATATGAAGAGCTTTAGTCAGGACATTGATAAATTTGCAGAGGAAGACTTAAAGTTTCATATTAAAATTTCAGAAGGAGCAAAAAATTCATTAATAATAAAGATTAATAATTTACTAAAGGATATTTTAGAGTATCACCAAAAAACAATATACAAAAGCTTAGGACCCAAAGGAGGGATACACGATCATAAGCTTATTTTAGAGGCTATAAAAAATAGGGATTCAAATCTTGCATTAATATATTCACGAAAACATGCTGAAAGAACTATAAAAGAATTGAAAGAAATTAAGAGTTAGAGGTGATTAATATGTTAAGAAGCCAAGAATTAAGACATAAAGCTCCTGAAATCGATTCCTTAAGAATAGGTTCAGGGTGGTCTATTGATGATTTGAATAAACCTCAAATCATAATAGAAAGTAGTTATGGTCATAGTCATCCAGGAAGTGCACATCTTAATGTTT
>JAJXWJ010000059.1 GCA_021781655.1 Bacillota bacterium
GCTTTTTCCAAGTAAAGGCTTTGCTCCCTATTAGGTTTTAATCTAAATTTATATCCTTTATTTTTTTTAATCACAAATTTTCGCCTACTTTTTTATGCTAATCTTATTAGTCTTTACTTTTCAGCTCAAATTTATACATTTCTATTTTTTCTTAGGTATTGAACCTAAGAAGAAAATATGCTATCCATCTTCATCCTTTAGAGGTATGGAGAATTTCACATAGAGAAGTTAAAATCTGGTTCTCCCAAAAGCATCGACATAATTTGCGAATTTCGACTATCTGCTACTATAATTCCATTATCAAGACGAGTTCCTACAAAAGCGGTGAGATAACCTCCAGCTGAAAATCCTATCATGCCGATCCGTTCCGGATCAATATTAAATTCTAGAGCATGATACCGAATATACTTAACTGCTCGTACTGCATCTTTGGTTGACGTAAATGGAGTAAGTAGATGCAATTAGATACCTCAAAAATTATTAGAAGTTATCGAGAATATTTCAGATGAAAAGTTATGTGAAATTATTGATTTTGCTGAATATTTAAAAAACATGGCGGCTCTCCTGGCATAAAAGGCAGTAAAAATTTAATGTTTACTACCTTTTAAATATTCCCCCACCTCTACAAATTGAAATTTAAGTGAGACTCCAAATTTTATATTTGGCCAGTCAAACTTACACCTACGTAATGAAAAGTAGTAGGTGTTTCCTTTAAAAAATAACAAAAACTTGATATACAGGCACTTATTGTATCACATATTATAGGAAACTCCTACTTCGCTACTCTACGTAGGAGTAAGTTCCGCTAGCTAAATCAAAGATTTAGAGCGTCACTTAAATTACTATTTATCGTTAGCTTATATTTTTTATAGATAATACCAGCTTAATAATGAATGTATTCACACCTCAAGACGGAACTGATACAAAAGAAAAGATAATACAATTTCTCAAAATTTAAACCTTAACACAAATATCCTTAATTCTGCGTAAAAGTTATCCCCATAAACTAAAAAATTCCCCAAAGCAACTTTGGGGAACATATAAAACACATTAATATTGACTTTAAGAAAAAATGCATCCTCTGGGTATAATGGTGGTGTGAGTAAATGATGTGTCCTCGTTAATATATATTAATTTATAGGATAACTTCATGATATGCTAAATGTCCTGCTACCTATATCCTATAGTCTCAAGCCATTTTGTAACCTCTTTTGATTGAGCAGTTCCATTTACAGCAATACCAGATAGAATATTGGACTTTGGACACTCCCTAGCTATATCATTTTCAATTTGGCCAAATCCACCGCCTCCATGAGTACAAAATGGAATTACTATTTTTCCTGCAAAATCATGCGCTCTAAGGAAACTTAAAACTTGTGGGGCTAATGTTTTAAACCAGTTAGGTGAACCTATAAATATTGTTTCACAATCTGCTATCGGTTCATTTCCACATATTAACTTAGGACAAAACCCTCGGGAAATTTGATTTCTTACTTCTTTAGCTGCAGTATTATAATCAAAAGAATAATTATTATCAGGAATTAATTCTCTTAAGGCACCATCAGTCTGTATTGCTATTTCTAATGCTAAATTTTCTGTATTTCCAAAAAGTGAATAAAAAACAATCAGTGTTTTGTTCATATGTGTTACTTCCTTTCGTAAAATTTCGGTTTATCGATCAGTTTAGAATGATTCATACCATATTAAAATATGAAGCATATAATTAAACTTGCTATGAACTCTATATTACTTTATTATTACAAGTATATAGTACACTATGACCTTACGTCATAGTCAAGTGTAAATTTTGTTCATCTCATAAAGAGCTTATAGCATAAGTTTATAGAGTATTATATAATGCAAAAAGGGGAGATTAGATGAATAATAGAGCAATTAATATATTGAACTTAAGATAAAATTTCACCCATCTATATTATTCTTAAAGGATTAGAGGATTAGAGGATTAGAGGATTTTTGAAATGAAAACACATTTTTTTGCAGTTAAAGACATTGTACGTATAACTGGTGTCACTGCCAGAACACTACATTTCTATGATAAGATAAATTTATTAAAGCCAACCCAATTATCTGATAAAGGTTACCGAGATTATAGTATAGAGGATTTAGAAAGACTTCAAACTATCTTATTTTTAAAAGAAATGGACTTACCTTTAAAAGAAATATCAGATATTATGCAACTATCAAAAGAGGAACAATTACAAATTCTAAAACTTCATCACCAAACCTTACTAGCAAAACAGCAGCGCTTAGGTACAATTATTAGTGCCTTAGAGGATTATGTATCGGGAAAAGAAATAATTAATTTGAATATCTTTAATAACTCGCCTTCTTCTGATGAGGTTCAGAAATTAATCGTAGAATGGAAAAGCTACCTGGAACAAAATATGACTTGTGATGCGGAAATTTTGGAATGTATTGCCAATACCTATAAATCTGATAATAGATGGAAAAACTATTTCAGACAATTCTGTGATGATGATTTGACCGAATTCGTTTATCAGGCAATTATGTTTTATTGTAAAACTAGTGGGAAGTAATGAGCGTACATTGTGCTTGAAACTCGGCTTTTTGTTCTTCATTTTGATGTTGGAAACCGGGCAAACTGCCTCACAGGTTCCACAACCCGTACAAGCATCGGAAACATTAAAACCTTTGTCCATTCTGGCGTATATTAATTTTTGACCTATAGCAGTTGATACATTAAAAAACTCGTTCACCTTGCCTGCGGGCTGCTCTGTTTTTGCTACAATCTTTTGTACCAATGCAGGCATATTATCGGTAGCAATCTTATATTTCTCAGTGTTTTTCTCATTCATTTTATACATCCCAACATAACTTCCAACCATAATAATTTTCTCAGCGAAGTTAAGCGTACGTCGGATACACAAAACCGATATAATCATAAACTTCAGTACTCTCATGTCTCCCTTTACCCATAGATACCAGCTTGAAATTCGGCAAAGCCTCAGCTATTTTTTTTTGCTACCTGCAAGTTGTTTCCAGTCCCTGAAAAATAATAAATTACACTTGGTGGAGGCATAGGATGCCCTTTAAAACTCACCAATAAATTTCATTTAATTTTACTATTATCTTTTAACAGTCCTTCAAACCACTCTACATTTACTAGGTGATGAGAACGTGAATTTTCTAACATCCTTTTAAAATAAGTAGGTATAGTTTCATTATGTATAAGTGATTGTTCTAATAAAGAAATTTTCTTTTTTGTTTGTTCCATTTGTATTTTTATTAATTTTGTAAAATCTTCACTTTTATATTCATTAGCAAATAGCATTGCTGCATAAAAAGATAAGTTTATATAGTCCGTTTTAGAACCATACTTATACATTAATTCTTCAAATTCTTTATTCCCTAGTTCAGTTATAATGTAATTATTTGTCTCTCTAGTATTCTCCGATTGATTAACTTTTTTTATACATTGTTTTTCCTCTAATTGTTGAAGATTATAATAAAATGACCCTTTAGTAAAATTCACTATATATTTATAGTGTCTCCCTTCCATTAAGGCTAGCAATTCGTATCCGTAAGAACCTGGGTTTTGTTTTAATAAACCTAGAATTAGTAATGGTATCAAAAAAACACCTCCTTTATGTTCTTCACCAAATTATATTAACGTTTTTTTAATAATTATAAGGTCTAATCATTGTTGGCTTGCATGACTTGAGATAGAAATTCCTCATATGATATTTTTCCTAATGCAAAATCCATACTTTTTATATATATTTTTTCTGCTTTTGTCTTTGTTCTAGCATCATGTAGATTTACCAACTCATTTTCATTAGCCAATGGCTTCAATACATGTTTCTTGTTAGAAAAAGCTTCAAAATATCGTAATCCAAATTTTCTTTGAGAAATTGCATCAATGTGAATTCCATCAGGATTAGAAGTTAAATCTGAGGCAGTGACAAAGTAACAATTCTCTTGTTCAAAAGCAAATTTTTGTAACTCTTGATTAATGAGATTATATTCAATGCAGCTTTTTCCAAATCCTTCTTTTCCTAAAAAATCACCTAACCCGCCAATAATAATCGGAATATCTGGAGCATTCAATTCCTTTCTAAAAGCTTCCATAATTAAAAGTAACTTTTTATAATATACTTTGTAGTTACCATTAACACTATCACTTTCTCCCTGATGCCATAATATTCCTGTTAACTCACTACTTTGCATAGCAAATTTAGCTTCAGTTATAGCATGTTTAAACAGTACTTCATCTACAGCCCACTCATCCAGTGTGCTTCCACCTTCAGCACAAGGAATTAAACCAATAGTATCTTCTTGGTTTTGACGACACCATTCATCTGAAAATGAAGCGACGAGACTTACTCCTGAAACAGGGCGATCATAATTGATGGGCTCCGTCATCATCTGCCATCTACCATTACGCAACATTTGTATTCTTTCATTATAAATTGGGGTCACCTCATGAATAAACCCACGCCCAGCCATATTTGACTGTCCTATCATTAAAAACGATTTAATCATTTTTTTCATCCTTTCTTCTTATTTAATATTTATGAAGAAATTTTTCAGGTTCTCAATAAATATTAAGTAATTACTTATTCAATTCATTGCTTTATTATATTTTTCTAAATATCATAACTACTGAATTTACGATTAGTCTAATTAGACTAATGCTTCTTAAATAGTTTATAGTCTAATTAGACTAATTGTCAACAATATTTTTAAACACAACCGCCTGTAAGCAGCTATTAAAGCCACTTACAGGCGGTTGCATTATGTATGGTGGAGGCGAGGCACAATCTTTAAAATCCACAAAATATTCATGTGCAAATTTTGCCATTGTAATATTTTTCTATAATCTTTGCCTTATCCACTCTTTCCACATCTACAGTGCTGCTCGATTAAAAATGAACCATTAACTATTTCATTTCATCAACTGCAGTTTTTCCAGCAATTCTTCCGAAGGTAAATATATCAGTTAATGCATTACCGCCAAGACGGTTACCAGCATGGATACCTCCAGCAACTTCTCCAGCAGCATAAAGATTTTTAATTGGTTTATCATTTTCGTCTAATACGTGGGCTTTAGTGTCTATCTTAAGTCCACCCATTGTATGATGAACTGCTGGCTTTCTAGGAGTAGCATAAAACGGTGCTTTTAAAACCTTTAAGCTAAAGGTATCCTTATGGAATTCTGGATCAAAGCCTGCATCAACATATGAATTATATTTATTAATAGTGTCTACAAGAACTTCAGGAACCATACCAACTTTTACTGCTAACTCTTCTAGGGTATCTGCTCTAAATAAAGTACCAGCTTCTACCTGACGGTCTAACTTTTCTTGACTTGTATTAGCTGCAGTTTTCTTTATTTCATCATCAGCTATAAGGTAGAATAAACCACCCTGGTCAATAGCAGCTTTTGTTAAAACATCTCTTCCAGAGAATTCGTTGATAAATCTTTTTCCTTCTTTATTTACCATTACAAAGTTTTCAGGAGGTACTTGAACTCCACTGAATAATTCACCAGTTTCAGGATCGGCTACAGGCATCATTTGAGTAAAGCCCATTCCTACAAGTGCCGCTCCTACAGATTTACCAAGTATTATTCCATCACCAGTCATAGCGTATGAATTAGTAGTTTTTACATCATCATGAATTTCATTCCAGTAAGTGTTGTATTCTTTTAGCATCTTTGTGTTTGCACCAAAACCACCACTTGCAAGCACTACTGCTTTTGCATGAACAGTTATCTTTTGGCCATTAACACCAGTTGCTATAACTCCTTTTATTTCACCATCTTCTATGATAAATTCTTTTACAGGGCTATCAGTAATGATTTTTCCTGAATTATCTTGTACATATTTTGATAATGCAAGAATAAAGGATGAACCATGGCTTTTAGTAGGCTTATGACCACGACGCCAAAGTGCACCAACTGGAGCAAATACTATGCTCTTATCATACTCAACCCCTATTTCTTCTAACCATTTAACACTTTCTAAAGCTCTATCTGTAAGTATCTTTACTAGGTCATATTGCCCGTATATTGTGTTTCCATTAAGGTCAGTTCTTTTACCACCAAAATATGTTTGCATTCTATGAAGTAGTGGGGAATCAAATAGATGTCCTTTTTGTGTGCCAAACTTTTCCTTATAAGCAGTAAACTCTTCCCTAAGTGCACGGAAATCATCTATATATTCTGAATGTATTAAGCTCTCATCTTTAGCTAGTAGTTCTTCAATAGTATGTCTTTCTCCTGGATTTTCTTCAAACTTTATCTGCCATTCTGGATCTGCAGCATTAACAGGACCACCTGAACGTATTGTATTTCCACCAACTGCTGGATATTTTTCAAGAACAATAGTACTTGAACCATTTTGTAGCGCTACTGCAGCTGCACTTAGTCCAGCACCGCCTCCGCCTACAACTACTACATCACAAGTGTATTCTTCATCTACTTTGATTAGGCTGCTAGCAGGCTTTGGACGTCTCTTAAGTATGTCAGGATTAACTCCTGCAAGTTTAACTGCTTTTGCTACACCGTCTATTACAGCATTACTAGTTTCTGAAGCACCTGAAAGAGCATCAACATTTAATGTTTGTCCTTCGATTATTTTATCTGGAATTCTTACAAAAACTACATCTGCAAGACCTTCTGTCTCGCCCTCTGTATTTATATCTATACTTTCAATTCTGTCTTCACTAAAAGATACTTTCATTGGGAGACTTCCGCTGTGCCCTATTGCACTTACCTCATATACTCCTGGTTTGAAGGTAAACTCTTCTTCTTCGTTTAACTGATTTGAAATCTTTGCAAAACGCATAAAACGTAGGAAACATATTTCTAAGAAGTCTATGGTTCTTTCATTGTTTAGATTATCTTGTTCATCAAATGCTTTATTTGCACTTCCAAGTAAAAACTCATATCCTGGCATTACATTTGCATCAACACCAGGTGCATCTAGGATTTGACGAAGATGTAGCTGTGCACGAGAAGAACCTTGAGTATCAAGAGAAGCACCAAGGATCATAACTGGTTTGCCAGCAAGTGGATGAAGATCAAAGCTTAGCCATTCAATTAAGCTCTTAAGACTAGATGGTATTGAGTGGTTATACTCAGGAGTAGCTATAATAACACCATCACTTGCTATAATCTTATCATTGAACATCTGTATAACTTCACTTGAAGACTGATTATCAGATTGATTAAACATAGGAACATCTTTAATCTCAAGTATCTCTATTTCTGCCTTTGCTTCAAAATATTTTTTCATAAACTGAAGGAGTTTACGATTATATGATCTTTTTGCACTAGTTCCAACAATTGCTATAAATTTCATTTATATTAATCCTCCTACTCTTGCCAAGTAAATTTTTTAACTTTTTTACTTAAAGCTTTTTCTGCTAAAAGTTTTGCTGTAATATCTGTAAATAAAATAAACTCTCTGAAAACTTCATCAAGCTCTGATAGCTTATCTGAATAGATAAGATTTCCTGCACTATCAAAGGCACCTTGTGATCTTCCTAAAAGGAATTCACTGCTTGGCATGATTCTAGCAGCAAGCTCAGGTGAATCAAGTATTTGTCTAAGATGTGCCTGTGCACGAGAAGAACCAAGTGTACCAAGAGAAGCTCCCACTATTAAAACAGGCTTGTCAGTAAGTGCTTGACTAGTGTAACTAATCCATTCAAGAGCACTCTTTAAAACTGCAGGTATGGCATGATCATACTCTGGAGTTGCTATTATTACTCCATCTGCCTTAAGAATCTTATCAGATAATTCAGCTACCTTTTCAGGAATATCAAAATCCTCTGGTTCATTAAAGGCAGGTAAATCCTTAATTTCATATAGTTCTATATCTGCTTCACTTGAAAAATGCTTTTGCATAAATTGAAGCAGCATACGATTTGTTGACAGGTCTGAGTTAGTACCTACAATTGCTAAATATTTCATAGTAATCACCTTTCTAGATTTCAAATTTTCATAATTTCAATAATTGTTAGTTATAATTTTAACATAGTGAGTATTTTATATCTAATAGTTATTTATTGAAGTTTGATAACATATTTGTTATAATCAAAAACAATAAAAATAAATTAATTATTTTACAAAAGGATGAATTAAATGTCAAAATACTATTCGCAAGATATTTTGTATTACATTGATGCCATTTTAAAGTACAGTAATTATGGCAAAGCTGCCAAATCACTTTATATTTCTCAACCTTATTTAACACAGGTTATTAAAAGGGTAGAAAGTCAATTAAACTGTGAACTCATAAGTCGTAGCAAGCTGCCCTACCGATTAACTGAGCAAGGGAAGATATATTATCAGTATTTAACTTCAATAGAAAATAATTATGCTGAGCTGCTTAGGGAAATATCAGCTGTGTCAGATATAGGTAGGAAGGTTATAAAGATAGGAGTACTTCCTGCCCTTGGAACCTATATTTTACCTCTTTTTTTACCAAAGTTTTTGGATATACATCCAAACTGTAAAATAGAGCTTTCAGAGGCTTTACCAGAAAAAAATGAGAAACTCACACAGAATGGTGAATTGGATTTTTGGATTGGACAAAATTCAAGAAATATTTCTCCGAGCTTAAACTCCATTTCTTGGGGCAGACACAGATATCGTGCTATTATTCCTCGCAGCTGTGATCTATATCAGAAAGACGTAGCAGTTATTCCAGAGGGAGCTATCGACATAAACAAGATATTGTGTGAAAAGCTCATACTAACTTCCAAGGGTTCTGCTATAAGAAAGCAAATAGATCAGCTATTAAGCCTTTATAAGGTGGAACCCAAAATCGTAATGGAAAGCACCGAAATCTATACTATACGTAACCTTGCAACCAGTAATTTAGGACTAACCTTTATACCAGAAAGCATCTTTATAAAGGAGTGTCCATCTGAATACAACATATATGAAATTCCAATTGATGAGCTTAGTATAGATTATTTTATAGCATATCACAGTGAAAAAAAACTAAATGCCGTTGATAAAGATCTTATAGACGCATTTCTAACTCATAGCCAAAATAATTTCAATATAGGAGACCAAAATGAATGAGTATAAAAAGATAATATATCTTATGGGAACAAAAATCTCTCTATATATAAAAGCAGATGATGCTGAAAAACTTGCAGAAAAAGCTTCCGATATGCTAATTCATTATGAAAAAGTCTTTAGCGCCAACAGTGATACCTCTCAGCTTGCGATGCTTAAAAAAGAAGCTCCATTTGCTCCGCAAAAAGTAGATGAGGAACTGTATGAGCTAATAAAAATAGGTAAAAAACATAGTCTATGTGAAAATACATATTTAAATATTGCAATAGGTCCATTAATAAAATTATGGAAAATAGGTTTTGAGGGGGCACATGTACCTGAGAAAGAAGCTATAGTAAAGGTACTTGAACTTTTAAAGCCTGAAAATATACAACTAGATGATAAAAAAAAGACCGTGTATTTCTTGAAAAAAGGCACTCTGATAGATCTTGGAGCCATAGCTAAGGGCTATTTTGCTGATAAAGTTATGGAATTATTTAAGGAAAATGGAGCTGTATCAGCTATGGTAGATTTGGGTGGTAATGTCCTCGTCTTTGGCGAGTCTCCATCAGAAGGCGGTGACTGGAAAGTGGGAATACAAAATCCGTTTCTACCAAGGGGAAATGCGGTAGCACTTGTGAAAATAAGAGATCAATCTGTTGTAACCTCAGGTATATATGAGAGAGTGCTTGAAAAGGATGGAAGTAAATATCATCATATATTTGACAGCAAAACAGGCTACCCAATAGAATGCAATATAGCTTCTTTAACTATTATTGCTGATAGCTCCCTTGACTGCGATATATATACAACAAAATTGTTTGGATTAGATGCTGCTTCAATTATTCATAGAGTTAATAGCATTAAGGGGATGGGTGCTGTTGTAATAACTACGGATGGGAAACTAGCCTATACAAATAATCTTATAGGTAAAATATATCCGTCGACAATGTAATAATTTAATCTATCTATTATTTTTTATGTACTTACACTATGTTTCTGGTGGAACTACTCCAGAGCTTTCAGAAAACACGACCGCCTGTAAGTAAAGCTTTCAAGGCACTTACAGGTGGTCGCATTATGTATATGGTAGAGGGACAGGGGTGACCTTTGAAGCTCACCAATAAATTCACCTCATTTTAATCCCAAACATATATTACATATTAACAACTTTACTTATAAAATCAACCTCATTATTTATTAATGTATATTTCGCATATTCCTTATAACTTTCTAAATCATTTAATGTTACTATTTGAACATCACGCTCTATTGTTGTTAATGTCAAATACTTAGATAATGATGCTAATCTTTGTCCTTGTTCAGCTTCTAATACTAGGCTACCTTCTTCATTAAATTTCTTTGCTATTAGATAACACATATTCCAATACCTCCTTAAATTCTTCTTCATCATTAACTTTGCCATTTCCCATATCCGCAATTTTAAATATATTTAAATCCTAGTCTAAAATTTCTTTATAATATGAAACAATTACCCTAATATTTATTATATTTTAAAATACATGAATGCAACGACTTTATTCTATAACTAAACTTAACACCTTTAAGCAAATCGGTACTTTCATAAAATTCTTTTAAATCTAATATTTCATTAATAATATCATTTTTCTCAAATTTCCGTAATGTATTCTTTAAATTTTTACCTAACTTGCTTTCATAACTTAAACTCTGCAATAATTCTTTTGTTATCCCATAAAATTGAAAACTAATTAATATCACCACTTTCTTTAAGTTATATATACTATTATATCCAAGTATTTAGTAAAGTTAAACTTTTTTAATCAATAAAAAAATTAAAAAACAAATTATTATCGCAAAAATATTAACACAAAAGACGATACTATTAAAATCAAAGTAATTCTCTTTGATGTATTTTTCACGCATTCCTTTTCCCATAAATTCAAATACATCACCAATATTTATTGATACTCTATTAGTATCTTGTTTACCTGAAAAACAAAATATAACTTCTGCAAGGTCAAAATTATTAAAATCTTCTTCATTATTAATTTCTTCCGAATTTTTTACAATAAACCAAACATCATCTATCTTTTTTAACGCTCTATATATAGAGTTATCCTCTGTTGCCCATCTAAAACAGCTCTAAATCCATTAACTTTTACTTTTTCTTGAATTTCACTTTTTGTGAAAACATTTATTTTTAATTGTGATCTTCTTCTTCCTTTTGATTTTCGTTCCCTGGTATCAATTTCTCTAATAGCAATTTCAAATGATGGTATACCATATATTATGGAACCAATAAAAATATCCCTGACTAGGGATCAAATAGTTCATATGTTTTACTTTCTTCCCATACAAAATCAGAACCTTATTTAAGTATAGCAATCTACTTTGCTTTGTATTATTTAGGTACTGTACACTAATTGTAACCTTAATTTATTTATGTATTTTACAAAATTAATTATACTTATTCTCCATTATTCACCATTGAATTTCAACTAATTTCATTATAATTAATTATACTTTATTCTCATTGAAAAAGTAATATTTATTACCAATTTAAGCTAAAATATTAATGGTGGAGCTATATCTAACTCAATAAAAAACAGGACAGCCTACAAGTAGCTATAAAAGCCACTTACAAGCGGTCGTGGATATGTATGTCTATAGACTTAAATATTGATACAATTTAGCGATAATTGATTAACGCTAAATTGTATGACTATCGCTAAAAAGTATAGGGTTTATGCTAAAAGGTGCATGCATACAGGGGAACTTTATTCACTTTCATAACTATTATTCTAATCCTTTTAATTCAAACTTCTCTTTTGCTTTTTCAATAGCCTTATGTAATTTTTCTTGTAAAAGCTCTTTTGGTGGTAATTGTGTCAAATACTCCGCTACATGGATACCACTCTTATCTAATTGAAGTAATTCTACTTCTTCCTGAGTTTTTCTAGCACAAAGAATTATCCCAATTGGAGTTTCTTCACCTTCTGTCATTTCATTTTTCTCAAGCCATCTTAGATACAACTCAACCTGCCCTTTATGTTCTGGCAAAAATTCTCCTAATTTAAGCTCGATTAAAACAAGTCTTCTAAGCTTTCTATGATAAAATAACAAATCAATAAAATAATCTTTATCGCTAATTGTTATTCTTACTTGCCTTCCTAAAAATGCAAAGTCCCTTCCCATTTCTAAAATAAATTTTTCAAGCTCTACTAATATTGCATTTTCTAAATCTTTTTCACTATAACAATCCTTTAGTCCTAAAAAATCTAAAACATATGGATCCCTAAAAAATAATTCTGTAGACATTTTATTAGATTCACTTAATTGCTTTAAATCATTTATGATAGTAGTTTCTGGCATTTTAGATATTGCTGTTCTTTCAAAGAGCATAGAATTTATTCTTTCATTTAATGTTCTAATACTCCATCTTTCATTGACACAAATCGTTATATAAAAATCTCTTTTAATACTATCTTCAATATATATTAGCTTAACAAAATGAGACCATGATAATTTTGCAGACATCGTCTGCAAAATCTCTTTATTCGGAAATACTTCATAAAATTTAACCATATTAAATAAATTTCTTTGACTATAACCTCTTCCATATTCTAGTGTTAACTCCCGACTTAAAGTACTAATAACTGCTTTACCATACTCTGCTTTATCATTTTTAAGAACTTCACGTTTAATTATTTTACCAATATTCCAGTATAAATTTATCATTTCTTCATTTACTGCTGAAACTAAATTTTTCTTGCTATTCTCTATTTCATTTAGAATTTCTCTATATAAATCTGTGATATTCTTATCTGTGATATAACTCAAAATACTCATCTCCCATTCATTTTTGTTCAATCAAATTAAAACTGATACTTTTTCTTGCTTCTATTTATCATTTCAATTTGAGTATCATAAAATACATCCTCATCTATTATTATAGGATTACATCCATTTATTAAATATTTAGCTTCAGTATATTCTTAATATGATTATTGCATATTTTAAATAAAAATCAAAGAACAGATTACTGCTACCATCTGCAATAATCTGTTCTTATTATTAGTTATCAACTTATGTATGTATATAAACTTAAATATTGATACAATTTAGCGATATTTTATTAACGCTAAATTGTTTGAATATCGCTAAAAAGTATGGGTTTCTGCTAAAAAGTGTATCCCTTTTAAATTCTATCATCAATCCTATTCTTTAATTAACCAAAATTCAAGCATCATTATAAAATCATAAATAACTAGTATTTTATTTACTGGAAAAGTTAAAAATATATTTCAATTATTAATAACTCCTAGTTCATTACACAATGCATGAAAAATATTTTATCTAGAATACTTTTTGAAACTTTATTTATAGTTGCTAAAACAATCTCTGAACAATCAATTGCAGTAAAACAAGTCCTATTTTTTCTTATAAATATTTTGATATATTTACAAATTCGGAGATGTTTTTACCTTCATTCGTAATTATATCTTTTATCTTACTTTCATTACTACGAACAATTGTTAAATAACTTTGTTTTCTGGTACGCCCATTTTCTATTGAATAAAAATTCTCTCTCAAATTAATACTTTCTTCTAATGTGTAAATACTATATTCAATTTCTTTAACCATATCTATATCCCACTCTATATAGTCAAAGCATTTTATAATAGAATCATCTATTTTATTACTTATATAATAATATGAATAATGCGAATCTGAGTTATTAGAGAAAAAATCTTTACCTGCATTTTGAATAAATAAATTAAATAATTTGTGTTTTCTTAGTCTTTCGATCTCATAATCTTTCAAGTCAATTTGATCAACTAGTTTTAATCTGTCATAACTTTTAGTTAATTTGTTAATATCAATTATTTTTTCATTCGTATCTAAAATCCGTAATAAAATTGACCAAAAGCATTCTTCATATCCAAAGTAATAATCTCCTTCGAGAATTGGGCTTATTTTTTGTTGCACATATTTATTATTTAATCTATAAATAAATTCAAAAATCTGCGGAAAGAATTTATAAAACTTAAAGAAAATGTCATATTTTTCATTATTGATGAGATTTATCAACCCATCTCTAATGTTATCATAACTACTATTTATTATTTTTGCCCAAAATTTACAATTCAAATCATTTACTTTAAAATCGTTATTCATCGTCTTAAAAAATTCATCAAATAATATGTTTGTTTCCTTGTTATATATAATACTTAATTCCTTTAGCAATTTATCGAGTTGAACTGCATCTTCAGGAACAAAATATTTGTATGTATCACATAATTGATTTAATAGATATTGCTTACCACCATTAACATAAAATTCGCTTAGATTGTCTTGCATATAGTTCCAAAATTGAACTACTGTGGCTTCATTAATATTTTCAGTTTTCCAATGTGCACAACTATGTCTTGTATATTTCCATGTATCATATTTACTTTTAACTTTTTCTCTATTTGAAAATTTAAAAACTTTACCCAAACAATTTTTAGTGTTATCAGGAGCAGTACTTATCATATTATTTATACAATCTTCCCACTCATCATCATTTTTTAATACACAAATTACTCTATCATTCCAATCAACGTCACTGATTTTATCAGGCTTCTCTTTAGCATTAAGTATATTTTCTCTAATTGTTTGTTTAAAGGCTAGATATGACATAAGATATGCAGACCTATACGCACCAACTTTATAACATATAACTGCTTACTTTATTATTTCAATAGCATTTTCACTTAAATTAATTTGTGCCCAATTCTCTATTTCTAATCTCATTATTTTACCATTCCTCTATTAAAATATATATAATTTTTAAACTTAAAATCTAAACTTTTAATCATAAATTTGTATTTGACGAAATTTATGATTAAAAAGTGTTATTTACTACTTCAATTTATTTTAAATTTTACATATACTTATTTATTTAAACTTATTTACTCTTATCAAATTTCAAAGCAATTAATCTCCGATTATTAGTTTTATTGATGGTTGGTTTAAAATCTCTAAAATAATAACGTGTATTAATTAAATCAAATATTATGATCATTTTATTCAGTCAATAAAATTGGAATTTGTCTTATTTTATAGTTCAACATTCGCAATCAAGATTGCATGATCTGGAAAAGGATTATCAACTTTATAATTTTTTCCGTTTTCATAAATCTCATGCTTGTACATAAATGACCATGAATAACATATATTCTTTACTGTTATCTCATTTGATGCAAAAAGATGGTCTAAAGCATATTCATTTTTATTTAATGGATTAAAACTAGCCCCATACGGGGTATGCAAATTAATTTTAGTATTAGTTAAAGTATCTTTCATAAAATTTAAACTCCAAGTATTATTCTCCGAGTTTCTTCGATTATTATTAAAATCACCCGCACCTATTACAAAATTGCTTAACAATGCAATATTATCAATAAATATTTTAAATTGTTCACTACGTGATTTCATTTCATTTTCTAATTCTATTTTGTTATTATAATCATACGAATCAACACATATTCTAGTTCCAATTATGCTGACAATATTTCCTTTATATTCTATATCAACTCTAAGATAATTTGGATTGTTATTACTATCGGTAGATTCCATATCATAAATATCCTTTATAGTATACTTTTTTTTAATTGCTATTAGAACATCATTTTGCCCATTTTTACTATTGTCTGTTGTAAACACATTATATGATTGCAATCTAGTGGCAAATTCCTCCCATCTACTTGTTTTATAAAACTCTGTCAAAATAACAACATCAGCATTTTCTTTATTAATTTCTTCACTAATGTAATCTGGAATATAATTTTTGTTTCCATAATTGCTTCTTTGATTAATATTCCACTCTATAAATTTCATAGTTGTTGTCTCCTTGTCGAATTATTGTTTTTAAAGGTGCTGGTTAAAAACTTTATTTTATTAGTATCTCCTATCTTTTCAAAATTCCTAGTTTATATGTATCCATTATTTCTAAGATTGTCCTTACATCCCTTGTAAAATTATCATAATACATATCAATGTTGCTTAGGTTAAAATCATTAGCAATATGATCTCCATATATTACATGGTTATCGTACAAAATATCTCCATCTTTTCTTATAATCTTACCCGTGTTATAATGAATTTCTTTAGATCTTATCAATCTAATATCGTAGTACCATTGCATAATTGAACTCATTACTTCACATAATTCTTTACATTTAAAAATTGCATACTCTTCTCTTGTTGGTTGCTTTTTGTATGCATCAATAATAGTATGGAACGATGATTGTACTTTACAGCGTCCTCCCCTGTCAAGACCATTTCTTGATTGATATATATATATTAGATATCCTAAATAATCCATACAAGAATAAATAGACTCACAAAAAAAACTAAAATTTTCAATTAACAGCCCAATGTTTACATCATTTTCCCATTTCGTATCATCAGTTAAAGATACTACATCAATATTTTTCCTAACATTTTGCCTGTACTTGTTTATACGTTCCATCTTATTAAGTAAGCTTTGTAGGGTAAATCTACTTGCATATGAAGTACTATTAAAATAATGCTTTTCATTTTCCATAAGCTATACCTCTAGTTCACTAATAAGTATCTCTAAATTACAATTTAATTCATTTAATAAGTATTCAGCATCTTCTTTTGTACTTATTTTTTTATCTTCATTTCGTTCCCATAATTTATTATACTGAGGTATCGATGCACTGTGGCCTGCCAATTTATTTCTGCAGTCACCAATTAATTTTAATATTTTATTAAATTCTCTACTGTTTGAAAAATTCATTTTTTCTATAAATTTAGATAATAGTATTCTCGAACCAAATCTTTTCCCATTGGAATCTGTTATTTCATCTTGTTCCAAGTATTTATTTATTAATGTTACATTAATTCTCTCAATGGTTAATTTGTTTAATTGTATCAAAAAATTCTGATATTGAGTAATTGAATTATTTGATGGTAGAATAAAAGCACTTTCTAATTGCTTATCGCCTTCCAATAAATCCTTAAACATCTGCTCTCCATATTTACTCTTTGTAGCTTTATTAATTAATAAAATTAACTGAAACATTTTTTTTTCAACACGAATGCTATCATTCCATGCATTGTTTAATTGTCGATCTGTAAAATCTTTATTAATTTCTCCTTTTGGTTTTATATTAAAAACAGACCAATATTTTTGTTCCTTATATGGAATCCTCCCCAAATCTCCAAGCCAGACTGAGACAGTATTATTTTTATTTACAGTAAATGGAATATTCCAGATATTTAGATATGTAATCTGATCATCTGTAACATTATATTGATCAGGATTATTAGTATATCTATCTAAAACATCCTTTGAAAAGAAAACAGGTGTTAAAAAATGGGGTTCTCCCTTATTTGCTCCAAAAAAGTTGCTCAATTTATTCTCGTCACAAGTATTAAAAATTGGTTCCCCACTTTGTTTATTAATTCCAATTATGAATTCATAATATTCTTCTTTTTCGGGAAAAAAATACCTATAATGATCATGTAATGGATTGTCATATGGTTCAATAAATACTTTCCCAATAATAGAACTATAATATTTGTATTCATCAAAATCATCTTTACTAATAGATATATGATATGCAAAGTTTTCTTCATTTTTACAAGAATGACCCAAAGAAATATCATTTATAGCATTAGCAAATCTTCTATTATCAAATGCCATAACGCAGATTTTCTTTTTAGCAGCCAAATAATCTTTTAAATAATCTCTCTTAATCTTTATTTCATTATTTTGCTTAATTAATTTAACTTCTTTAGTTTCTTCATCAATATACCCTTTATCGGTAGGAAGTAAATTTCCATACCATATTAATTCCGGATTAATTTCCACTTCTGGAGAATACTCCCCTTTAAAGTACCTAACAGCAACAGTATACTCAAATTCGATATCAAAATTTTTCTGCAATCTACCAGAAGAGAATTTAATCTCACCATCTGACCCGCCATATTGGTAAAAAGTTGATTTCCCAAATCCATCATTTGAAAATCCCCAGTCTATTTTTTCAAGCAGTTGTTTTCTATACTCTTTTACATTTTCTATCATTGCAGACATAATGAATACATCATCTTTATACGATTCATTTTTATCTATATAACTCTTATATAAATAAACCCATTCAATGTCATTATTTAAAATACTTTTACATTCAGTAATAAAATCATTAAATCTTAACTCCATTTTTATCATCCTTTCTTGTTTTTTTAGATAATTATCAACTTCTCGGTATATACATAATAAGAAGAAAAAATAAGAACTTAATAACATATTTAATTATATACCTCTATTTTCTATAGCGTGTTCTTTAATTTCTATTTTTTTCTCACAATTAAATTCATAAATGCTTGCAATAAATATTTGATTATTTTTCAATTCTTCATGAATTAAACGTTCAATTAGCAACTTATTTTCGTCATCTAATTCTTTACCTTTTGGAGAATCTAAAACCATAAATAATTTTGTGTTCATGCTTTCTTCAATTACTTTTAAAAAAGCAACCTTAAATGCAAATACCATTTTTTGCAAAACTGCTCCTGACATAGATTTAAGATCTGATGTAAATATATAATCCTCTTTATATACCATTTTATCGTCTACACCAAGTAATTTCGCATATTTTAAAACATAATCATATATTTTTGTTATATATGAATTATTGTTTTTAATTCTATTTTTAATTGAAGATTTTACTTGTTTAAGTTCTTCTTTTTTCTTATCAAGAAGTTGTCCTACAATTTTTTGATCAATATTTAATGTTGCAAGTTGTTTGTTTATTATCACATCCTTAGTCTCATCATTAAAAAAAGTAATTTGCATATTCTTCATTTCATAATCTCTTAGCTTAACCTCAAATACGGATCGCTCTCTTTTCAACCTTTCTATGTCTGTAACAATAATACTTCTACGTGCTTTTAGGTATTCATAATTTGCTGTAGAATTTACAAGTGTGTCTCGATTAACAGGTATTACTACATCATCTTTTTGAACTGATAAACACATAGCATCAATATAATCATAAAACTGCTTTTCTTTTAAAATAACCGAATTAAGTTCTTTTAAAGATTGATTTGCATTTTCTATTTTTAAATTGCAATATGCAATTTTTTCTGTCAGCTCTTTTTCCACATTTGAAATAAACACTTCGCCATTTCGTTCATAAACTTGCTCACTTAATTCCTGGATATTAAGCATTGCCATATATTTATCTTTATCTAATTGGAGTTTACTCTTTTGCTCCAACATATTATCAATATCAATATTATTTAATCCTGATAATAATTCCTCTATGCTAAATTTAATTTTCCCTATAACTGTACCCCGATTTAGTAGCGACCATCCTTTATCTTGATCTACATATATAAAACCAAGTAAGTTTTTTAGAACTTTTATATTATCATACCCAAAAATGTAAGAAAGAAAAGTCAAATGTTCACTAGGCAACGTATATATCATTGCATTATCATTGACATTCAGATAAAGCAAATCACCTTCTCTTTTCACTATATAATCATTATTTTTTTCAAAAAATGTAATTTCAGTCGATATATTATTATAACTAACTCCTTTCATATTTGGAATTGCATAACCAAGTGCATAAAACAATAAGCGTAGATATGTAGATTTTCCTTTAGTGTTTGTTGCTGAATAGATTAAATTTCTTTTTTCTGAAAACTCATCTGTATTAGTTTCCATGCATTCTTTCAAAACAAGTTTCTTTATAATCATATTCTTACCCCCACACCAGCACTAATTTTCTGCATATTTCTATTGTTGCTGATTATCCTATATAAAAAAGCCTTAGTTAGATATTCTGTTACATTTTCATCTGATGTAACTCTAAACTCATCAATAAATTTATAACTACATTTTTTAATAAATTCTTTTTCTACTGGCTGAGTTATACTTTTCCCATAAACTTCTTTTTTAAACTGTTCAAATTCCTGAAGAACTTTATTTGAAAACTCAAATCTTTCATGATATACACTAGTTTTACTTTCCATAATACGATTTACTTCATTGGTAATAGATTTATCAGGTGTAAATGATAAACACTCATTAATTTCAGATAAATCATTATCAATTAATAGTGCTGCTATTGGCCATACAAAATCAGCTTTTGTAATTTTTTTCACATCACATTTATCACTTACAGTTGAATTATGTTCTAATCTTAATTGCCAGTGCTCTAATAGTCGCTGTTTTATACCAATTGCATCATCTCTACTTAATTTTATATAATCTATTAAAAAGCTAAGTATAGTGTCACTAATTTTTATATATCTATTTTCCTCATTTCCAAAGTAAGGACTTATAGTAGAAATATATAAAGTTGATTTGTCAAATTGTTCAACTTTGTTTTTTATTTCAATTAATTTATTCTTTCTCTCTTCTTTTACTTCTTTTTTTATTTTCTTCTCAATTGATGTAACAGTCGATTTAAATGTATTATCAATTTCTTTTTTTATTGCAGCCAAGCAACTATTATAAGAAACTATACTATTATCAAAAAAATTTTTAGCTGAGTTAAAAGTATCTGGAATATTTGAAATATAAATTAATTGGTTATTTATTGGTGAATTTCTAGCTAAAGATACAATTGCATCTTTGAATTTCTCTTTTTTATCCTTTGCTATAGTATAATCTTGACTAGGCTTTGCTTGAGCAAATATTTTATTACCATCTGTTAAAGTAATTTCTATATCTTGTAATTTAGATTCGATTTTTATATCTGTTGCACTTTGTACAAATTTTAGAAACAAAAATATTCCAGCATTGGCTTGAAAATTCCAGCCAAAGGAAGATGCAGTTGCATCATTGCTAAAATTACAATATTCTTCATTAAGATAATCTGACATAATAGACACTCCTTAGTACATACTATCTTCTCAAATTCATATTATTAATATAAACTCAAAAAATTTCTAAACTTTAAATTATTAGATTAATTATAATATCTAGAATATATCTTATTAGGACTATATTACGTAATATCACATATAACATATACTTTCTAATTAATTTCAATATTCTACAAATTAACTTAAATTCCTTCAATATTACAAAACATTATTTATTGAAGATAGAAATGCAAAAAACAAAAACACCCGTAAATTAAGCATTCTGATAACCTTACGGGTGTTCTATTATCTTTATATATTCCACTCTATTTCCATTCCATCCTTGAAAACAAAAGTTATCTCATTCTCTGAATTTACTATAACTTTTTCAATAGTGGCATTCCAAAGTTCCTCGTCAAACTCTATTATCACATCATCTTTTTCCTCCAGCTTCCTAATAAATTCTCTGATGCTTTCACTCTTTGCATTTCGTTCCTGTATTCTTTCGCAAATTTCATGAAATCTTTTCTCAATTATTTCAAAGCGTTCTCTCAAATCATTGTATTTTTTATTATATCCATCTTGGTCCTGAGCTGTATTAGCATTTTCTTCAACACATTTTCTAAGTAGTTCTGCTACAATTGAATGCTCATTTTGTAGATTTGCACTTTCCTTTTCTAACTTTGAGGTATCTGTTAATTCTTTTATTATGGTATCATAACCTTGTAAAATCTCATCTTTATTTTTTAGTATGCTGTTGAAAGCTGCTATAAATGCTGCTTTCAACATATCTTCATAAATATGTGGAGTGTTAAACGTCAAATTACGCCTAATTGAAACATCATTTTATTTCTAATCTTATTGAATGACTTACGTCAGATTACTACTATAGAAGCACTTTCTAGCTATAAAAAATGCTTTTTGCCACTACTTTT
>JAJXWJ010000145.1 GCA_021781655.1 Bacillota bacterium
ACCATCTTGCTGTCATCTGACAGCTTAATTAGTATATCAAATCTTTTTCTTCTTGTCAACTACTTTTTTTATTTTGTTTTTTACAAAATGTTGTTTCTTTCGTAGCGACAAGAAGTATTCTATCATGATACGTAAGCTTATAATTAATAAACGCACTATAATTCAACAATTTATATGATATATACTAAGTATTTCTCTATATTACTCTATATTTCTTATATTGACACGCCTGGACGAGTTTTATAACAAAATATGATTTTAATCTTTTATACGACTGATTACATCCATAATAAATCTTGCTGTAATACCCCAAATAACTTCATTATTGTAATTATATAAATATATTTTATATCTTCCTTTTCCCCAAGGTTTACTATAAACTTGAGGTAAATTAAGCTTTCTACTAGGTAATAGTACTTCTTCTTTCCCTACTTCATTTATTATACTTGGATGTGCTTTAATGCAAACACAATATTGGCTTGGTTTATTTTGTTCAAACCAAGATACAGGAACTAAAAAAGTATACTCAACCTCATCCTTATTTATATTTAAATTTTCAATGCTCTTTAACTTTAATACTGCTAAATATCCATCTACTATAACTCCAACGGGTGAGAATACTGTATCAATTCTACCAACAATCTCAATATTATCTCTTGTTATTCCAAGTTCTTCTTCTATTTCCCTAATAGCAGTAGCTTTTGAATCGATATCTATATATTCATCTAATCGTCCTCCTGGAAAACATATTTCACCTCCTTGACTAATATTGATATTCCTTTTTTCAAATAAAAAATGATATTCATCATTAATAAATATTAGTGGAACAATAACAGAAGAATTAATAAAATCTTCTCTTCCATTCATGTTTACTTCATCTTTCATCATTTTTTTCATTTTATTAAAAGTATTTTTATTCATTATACACCTCTTTTATTAGCAACTTTACAAAAAAATATTAATGGTAAATATTTACTTTTATTTCGAAATAGTATATTATGTAATAAGATTATTTTTTTGGAAGGAGGATATGTAATGAGACCATTAAATTATGATGTGATTTTGAAGCATAAAAGAAACTCATTAATACAAGGTTTAATGTTATCAGCCTGCTTTATAGTTTCAGTAGCATTTAGTATTTTATAATTTTAAAACCTTATATTAAAAAGGTCTACCCCACAACTAAAAATTTGTGTGATAGACCTGCATTCCTTTATTTACCTGCTATCTCGATTTCAAACATCTCTATTGCATTTGGTCCTATAAATCCTTCTGCAAATTGCAAATCTTTAGATAAATACATATTGTTTTGAACTGATTTTATGTTTCCACTTACTGAACCACCAGTTAACGCTTTAGTATTTTTACCATCAAATAAAATTGCTAGTCTAATTTCTCCTCCAAAATCACCAGTTAGACTATCTAATTGAAAATCAGAAAAAGATAATAACTCCAAATAAGGCGAACTTTTCATTTCATCTAATGTTTTACTACCACCTTCAAAAATTACATTTTCAATTATTCCTGTAGCATCAACATTTAAATAAAAGCTATGTCTAGCATCTCCATGATATTTATTAAAAACACCTTTGTCTAATATTCGTACCTTTTTTAATATTATTCCATCATTGTCATAAGGCATCGATTTAACAGAATTAGACATATACGGGTCTAAGTCAAAACTAATTAAATCTCCTTCTACTTCATCACCTTGAACATTATCTTGTAATATTAAACTTGATACTTTGTTATATACACCTTCCACACTCGTATTAAATGTATAATAGTTTAAAAGTTCTCTTACCGAATCGTTTCTAAAAATAACTTTATATCTACCTGTATTTGGGGTTTCTTTTGCTTCTGCCCTTTTCTGCGATAAAAATAGCATTTCCTTAACAACTTGCTCTATATATTCTGGATTATATTCAGAGAAAGTAATAACCTTATATAACTCTATTTCTTCCTCGGCAGTCCAATAGGTAATGAATTCAATCATTCCATTATATGATTCATAACTTATATCTATGCCTTCTGAATTAATAATTCTTTTATATGTTTTATTCAAAAATACTTCCGATGAATTAATGCCACCATTATCAAATTTATCTTCTTTATATAATGCATCTACAAGCAAAGTCATCCATTCCGTTAATGATTTCTTTGAAAATGTACTTTCTTTAAAATTGACATTTTCACATACTTCATTAGGTATTTTATAATATTGATTTTTAACAAAACCTGCTGCAAAATAATTATCTATTGCCAATTGTTTAATTTCATCCTCTTTCATTGTGGGATGAATATCGAAAGTTGATGACCCCTTGTACTCTAGACCTTCTACTACAAAGTCTTTATAAACTGTCACCTTAAAATTATGAATTTCCTTGCTTCTAATCATGTCTAAATCTTTTTTTATAAAAAACATTTCTTCAGAATTTATTTTGTTTTCCACAATCTTATAAGCAGAAAATTTCAAGTCATCTAATATGCCTTTTATTTTATCTATCATCTAACCTAACCTCACCTTCGCTTTAATGTATGGTCCCCCACTTGATACTTTAACTAACTCTTTATATCCTTTCCCACAAGCACCTGTACCCTTTAATTCTACATTCTTTGACACCATGCTTATTGATTTTAAAAGATCAGGAACATAACCAGTTAGTACTACAGGAGAAACTATTTTGCCAGTTAACTTTCCATCTTTAATTTCCATTCCATAATTCACCATACACTGTATACCCCAGTTTTTAGGATCCTCCATCCCACTTGTTGCACAGTCTAATAGATAACCAAACTTAATTGATGCAATCATTTCATCAAGATTATCTTCTCCTTGTGAGAAAAATGTATTTGTCATCCTTGTATATGCTTTTCTATCATAGGATTGTCTTTTTCCATTACCTGTAGGTACAGCACCAAGTTTTAGTGCCGAAATAGTATCTGATATTCCAGATTTTAAAATACCTTTATCGATTATTACTGTATCTTTTCCAATAACGCCTTCATCATCAAATAAATATGATGAAACCTGTTTAGCTGCTGATGCTCCATCATGCATAGTAACAAGCTTTGATGCTACACTTTTACCTACATATTCAGCTGCTTTAGCTCTATTTTTTACGAACATATCCATCTCAACACCATGACCAAAAGCTTCATGTGCAATAATTCCAGACACATCTGGTGAACATATAACTTCATATTCTCCAGGTTTCACAGAAGTCGCATCTAATAATTTTACAGCTGTTTTCACTGTATCATTAATTTTATAATCTATTTCATCTAATAATTCTGCCCCTTTCAAACCAGAGAATCCATCATAATTAAATTTTGTATTATTTCCTTCTCTTACTATTGTAAGAACAGACCCTTCAGACCAAACATAAGTTTGAGATAAATCTTTTTTTGAAGATAAAAATATTTTAGATATATGCATTTTTTGAAGTCTTACTCTACAATCTAATAGTTTTTCTGATAATTTAAACGCTTTCTCTTTTAAATCAATCATTTTTTCTACAATATTGCTATCATTCACTATTTTATCTTCTAATTCTCCTATAAATTCCTTATGCATTTCATCTTCCATAATAACTTCATATTTGGGTATATTTAATACTTTTTTTGCACCTTCTAATTGTATTATAAATTTATTTTTTAAATCAGCCGCTAATTTTTCAATATTATTAAAATCAATTTCATTAAACGCATACTCGGAATAATTTATTCCATTATACACTCTTACTACAAAGCCTCTTTCATTCCAAAAGGAATCTTGAATCGTAATACCTGTTTTTTGTACTAAATAGAGTTTTCCATTAGAATCCGTTCCTAGTACCGATACATATTCAAAATCTTTTTCTAAAATTTTGATAAGTTTTTTTATACTAGGTTTTACACTTTCTAAGAAAGCCGACATTTCTACCTTCATCTTATTCCCACCTTTGCTTATGACTACCATGCCTAGATAATTATTTCTAGTCTATAGCCTTCATTATACTAAACCTCATTATTTAAAACAATGAATTCTAATAATTAAATTGCTATAATTCTTTTATTTTACTCTTTTAATTTTGTATACTAAATTTTTATTTTTTGGTAAAACTATTGTTGTTGCTTTTATATTTAGGAGGTGAACTATGGATAATAATAAAAGTCTTAATAAAACGAGACCAAAATCTAATCCTGAACTCAGAAAAATGTTTCTTCAAAATGGAGGAGATATAGGAATTAAGAATGGAGAAAAAGTTGCGAGTGATATAAACAATAAGAAATATACAAAGAGATCTAAATTATCTCATAATCATTAATATTAAAACAAAAAAACCTAAGCAATTTGCTTAGGTTTTGGTGGCCAATCCAGGAATCGAACCAGGGACACGAGGATTTTCAGTCCTCTGCTCTACCGACTGAGCTAACTGGCCAAAATAAAACATATTAAATAAAAATATTTAATATGTTTACCCAGCGACGACCTACTCTTCCACCAGGCCTCCCCGGCAGTACCATCGGCGCTTTAGTGCTTAACCTTCGTGTTCGGAATGGGAACGGGTGTTACCACTAAGCCATTATCACTGGATCTTATTC
>JAJXWJ010000060.1 GCA_021781655.1 Bacillota bacterium
TAAGCCGAGTTCTGTATTTGACAATCATCTATCTAGGCCTAATGTTACCATTAGACTCAAGCGATACACCCGAAGACGGAACGGGCAATTCCAAAATGTCTTCCTATTCGATCTTGCTCCAGATGGGGTTTACATAGCCGCAAAGTCGCCAATGCGCTGGTGAGCTCTTACCTCGCCTTTCCACCCTTGCTAGTATAGCCTAAACTACCTTTAGCGGTATATCTCTGTTGCACTTTCCTTAGAGTCACCTCCACTGGGAGTTACCCAGCACCCTGCCCTATGGAGCTCGGACTTTCCTCCCCTGCATCATTTGCAGCGGCGATTGTCTGGTTTACTCGCAGAAATAATGATAACATATAATACAAGGTAATGCAATATTTTTATTTCGCTTCCTTCAATTTTATTGCATCATCCTTCACCAAAATCCTTCCGCAATTATCGCAGGTTACTATTTCTTCTTTTTTGGCAATTTTATCCATCGTCATTGCTGAAACTTTCATTTTGCAACCAGAGCAACTTCCTCCTGATATCTTTGCTACTGCTTGCTTTTTTTCTTTTAGTTTTCCTTCAAATAATTCTAAATAATTTGCAGGAATGGAGTTTTTAAGCATTTCAATCTTTTCATTAATATTTTCAAGCTCAATTTTACCATCCTCTATCTTTTTTGCAGTGGTTTCTTTATAGCTGTAAAAATTATTTTTCAAATTAATTAGCTCTGCCTTCTCTAGTTCTATTTCTAATTTATATTTTTCTTCCATTTCCAAAAGATCTATACCTTTATCTTCTAAAGCCTTCAATTTATTTTTGTTGTTTTTTATATTATTTTGCAAAGCGTTTATTGCTTTTATATCGCTTCCAGAATTATTATATAAATCATTTTCATCTTTTTCTATCTTAGTAGTTAAATCTTTAAGCTCTTTGCTTATGGTAGCATATTCATTTTTTATGCTAGTAATTAATTTAACCTTACTATTATACTTTTCTTTTGTATCTTCAAATTCCTTTTTCATCTTTCTAAGCAAATATAAATATGAGCCATCTAAAATAATCTTTTTAGCTCTTTCAGCCTTTTCAATATTTTCTTGCAATTCCAATAAAGCTTCTGCGATTTTCATGTACTTTCCCCCTAAATTAATCAATTATAGTTTATTAATCGAGTCGAAAATTATGTCATATATAAAAACAAAACGAAGTAAAAGTAATATACAGTTTACTTTTACTTCGTTTTATATGGATTTTTTGAACTATTTGAAAATTTTACTAAAACATTACATTTCATACTATCTAATATACTTTGTAAATAGCTACCTACTTCTTTTAAGGCAAACCATTCTGTATAAAAATGACCAGCATCGATTACTGCAAAACCAATTTCATTATAATCACTTGCATAATGATAGGAAATATCTCCAGAAATAATACAATCTGCTTCTAATTCAATAGCTTTTTTTATATAATCACTGCCGCTGCCACTAACGATTGCAATTCTTTGAACCATTAGGTCATCTTCACCAACATACCTTAAAGATGGTATTTTCAAATTACTTTTTACCAAATTACAAAGCTCTATTAAAGGCATAGGTTCCTTTATAGTTACTATTCTACCAATGCCAGCATCAAATACTTTATCATTTTTAGGCTCTATAATCTCACTGCTCCCAAAACCTAAAAGCTCTACAAGCCTATCATTTATTCCGCCAACTACAGAATCCAAATTTGTGTGACTAGAAAATACATTTATATCATTTTTTATTAGCTTAATGATTTTTTTCCCTAGTAATGTTTCATTTGTTACGCTTTCAGCTTTATTAAATAATAGTGGATGATGAGTAAAAATCAAATCACAATTCTCACTAATTGCCTCTTCTATAACCTCTAGTGTACAATCTAAGGCAACTAAAATAGAACTAACGTCATTATTAAAATCTCCAACCATTAGTCCAACATTATCATAGTTTTCGCATAACCTTCTTGGTGCTATTTGTTCCATTATAGAGCAAAAATCTTTAACCTTTAAAGACATTTTAACATCCCCTCGAGTTTTTCTATCTTTTTCCCTAGCAAAACTTTTCGATTTTGTGCCAAAACTCCTTGGTCAATAATACTATTTAATATTTTATCATATTTTTGAATTTTAATACATATATATTCTTTAATTAATGGATGTTTTTTTTTCAATAACAAAGGACTTATTTCATAAAATATGTCTTCTTCCTCTTTTTTTATATTATTATACTTTACTTTAATTATTTCATAATACTTATTTTCATCCATGCAAAGCTCTTCATCTATAATTTCAAAACCTTTTTCCACCAAATATTTTCTTATAACCTCTGGATTTTGAACTGGCTGCAAAATTACATAATCAAATTTTTTAAATACTTCTATTCCATCTTCAATAATATCTTTTATTAAATTACCACCCATACCTGCTATTACTCCAACATCAGCTTCATTAGTATTTATCGAACTGAAGCCTGCACCCAATCTGCATTGAATCAGTTTTCCCATGCCTTCTAAATTTATGTTAAATTTAGCTTTTTCAATCGGTCCGTTATTTATATCCGACGCTATGGCTCTTTTACACTTTCCTTCTTTAATTAAATAAATAGGTAAGTATCCATGGTCAGTACCTATATCTGCAACTACATCACAATTTTCTATCATATTTGCAATGCATTTTAATCTTTTACTTATTTCCATAGATTTTTTCTCCTATATAAACATATGTAATATTCTTAATTGAATAAATAAAAACACGCAGGAAACAAAAAGAGAAATATAAATGTATATATATGCTAATTTCTTATCATATTTTGCATTAAAATATGCTGCATAGTACATGCAAAATAAAATCGCCATATTAAGAGCTCCATAAGCCACCTGTCTAAATACAAACTCCTTATTAGAACCCATTAGTATCGGTTTAAAGGCTGTATTAAAGCTTAAGGGCATTTCATTGGGAAGCATATGAAAGGTGTAAAGAACTAAAGGAATAACAACAATAATAATTATTATTATTGATGCAACAGATAACAAGCCAATAAAAAGCTTGTCTTTATAGATTTTAAAGTTACCTTCTTCTTTGTATATCCATTCTCTAGCTTTTATGCTATTTGACTCAAAAATGCTTTTCATATCATCTACTTCTTTTGGTGATATTCCAAATGCTTCGTTATTTGTTTTTATTAATATTAGGTTTTTATTGCATGTTACAAACATATTTACAATTCCATATTTATTAAAAACAAATTTACCTAAAGCAAAATTGCTTTTACCATATCCACTTAACTTAATTGCTCTAATTTCTTCGTTTGAATACGCTACATTTTCAATGGATGAAAGCTTAGTCGTTTTTTTGTATAATCCCCAAAAAGTTACTATTTTAAATTCATCTTTATCTATTTCGTAATACATAGTATAGCACTTTAACATATAATATATTTGATATATATTAAATGCAACCAAAAACATACGTAAAAATATATTTAGAACGTAATCATTTATGTAAATCGATGCAAAAAATACAGATAAATTAAAAATTATAGTTATTATTAAAATAAAAACAAGCCCATTCCTTCGATTTTTTGGTTTAAAGCTTCTCATAATTTCACCTACTTAATATAAACAGAGTTATACAAATCAACTACTTTTATCCTTCAAAAATACAAGGCTACAGTTAATTGGCAGCCTGTAGCCTTGTGCATCAAATTAATCTAAGTAATCTTTAAGTTTCTTGCTTCTGCTCGGATGCCTTAATTTTCTTAATGCTTTTGCTTCAATTTGTCTAATTCTTTCTCTGGTTACATTGAATTCTTTACCAACTTCTTCTAACGTCCTTGCTCTACCATCGTCTAAGCCAAACCTTAGCCTTAATACCTTTTCTTCACGAGGTGTTAAAGTATCTAATACATTAATTAGCTGCTCTTTTAGCATTGTAAAAGCTGCTGCTTCTGAAGGTGCAGGTGCTTCATCGTCTGGTATAAAATCGCCTAAATGACTATCTTCTTCTTCACCTATAGGCGTTTCTAATGAGACAGGTTCTTGAGCTATTTTCATTATTTCTCTCACTTTATCTACAGGCATTTCCATTATTTTAGCTACCTCTTCTGGCTGAGGTTCTCTTCCAAGCTCCTGTAAAAGCTGTCTTGAAACCCTAATAAGCTTATTTATAGTTTCTACCATATGCACCGGTATTCTTATAGTTCTAGCCTGATCAGCTATTGCTCTTGTAATTGCCTGTCTAATCCACCAAGTGGCATATGTACTGAATTTATATCCTTTTCTGTAATCAAATTTTTCAACTGCTTTTATAAGTCCTAAATTTCCTTCTTGAATCAAATCTAAAAATAGCATTCCACGACCAACGTATCTTTTTGCTATACTAACAACTAATCGAAGATTTGCTTCTGCAAGCTTCTTTTTTGCTACTTGGTCACCCTCTTCAATTCTTTGAGCAAGATTAACTTCTTGTTCTGATGAAAGCAAAGGAACCTTGCCGATTTCTTTTAAATACATTCTAACAGGGTCATCTATTGCAATTCCTTCTGGTACCGACAAGTCAAGTTCCTCTTCTTCAACTTCAATCTCTTGAATATCACCAATGACATCTATTCCCATTGTCTCTAAAACTTCATAGATTTTTTCAATTTGCTCTGGATTTAAATCTATATCTTCAAGTTCATCCATAATTTCTTTATAAGTAAGGCTTCCTTTTTTCTTACCTTTTTCAACTAATCTTTTTACTAGTTGCATTTTTTCGTTTTTATCTTTTATATTTAAGTTTTCATCACCTTTTGTTTTTTCTTGCACTTCAGCTTTATTTTCTTTCATAAAATATCCTCCTTTCGTTTTTAGTTTAAGTTACTTATCTCCATCTGAATTTCATTAAGTCTTTTTACCATCTTTAGTGATTCTTCAAACATTCCTTTTTGCTCATATAGTTTAATATTTTTCATAATATACTTTTTTGTCTCCTCTAACTTAAATTTCTTTATATTTGTAATATAATCGTTAATAAGTACTTTAATATCACAATTATTATTTACAAATTCCTCTTCACAAATACTTATCCATTCTGAAGAACTTTCCACATCGTCACATTTTAAATCTAAAACTTTCTTTTTACTTTCTAAATCTAATTCATTATTTTCAGCTATAAGCTTGAAAATTTTAGTGTGGCTTGGTAAATTAAATTGCTCTTCATCTATTCGTGAAACGATATATTCATACAATTCCTTTTCTTCAAACATAAATTTCAACAATAATCTTTCTGCTTTTAAAAATGCTGGATCTAAATATAATTTTTGTCCAATATTATCTATATTATTCACTTCTTCATAAGCAGGTGCAATCTTCTTTAATTCATCGTTAATATAATCGTAAATGGATTGTTCACTAAGTCCAGTTTCTTCAGAAACTTTTTTTATATAAATATTTTTTTCAACAGAATCTGAGTCTACTAAAATATCAGAAACTGATTTAATATATTTTAATTGCTCATCTTTATTTTTTAAATTAATGCCTTCCTTTGCCTTATTGATTTTGTACTCAATTAGGGGAAGGGCATTAGCTACTAATTCTTCAAAAGAGCTTTTTCCATTTTTTCGAATATACTCATCAGGATCTTTTCCTTCAGGAACCTTTAGTACTTTAACTAGTAACCCTACATCAACTAATATTTTGAGCCCTCTCTCAGTAGCATTTTGCCCAGCCATATCTGCGTCATATGAAATAATAATATTATCTGCAAATCTTTTCAAGAGTTTTGCTTGATTAACTGTAAGTGCTGTACCGAGGGAAGCCACAACATTATTTATTCCATATTGATGTAATGTTATGCAATCCATATAGCCTTCAACAATAATTAAAGTTCTATTTATATTGTTTTTTAGTGCAAAATTGAGTCCATAAAGATGCTCACCTTTGTGAAAAAGGTCAGTTTCTGGCGAATTTAAATATTTAGGTTTTGCATCGTTTAATACTCTTCCACCGAAGCCAATAACTTTTCCCTTATAATCAAACACGGGAAAAATCACTCTGTTTCTAAACCTATCATAAAAATTTCCTTTTTCATTTTTAATTATTAAACCCAATTTTAGTAGTTCAAGTTCAGAATAGCCTTTTTTCTTAAGAAAGTTTGAAAGTCCATTCCATTCGTTTAGTGCAAATCCTAGTCCAAAATTTCTAATTGTTTTGTCGGTAATACCTCTAGCATTAAAATATCCTTTAGCCTCTTCATTTTTATTCAAATTGTTAAAAAAGAATCTAGCTGCATCTACATTTAATTTGTATAATTTATCTTTTGAATTATTAACTTTTCCATCACTATATTCATCCAAATTTAAATTAATTTTATCTGCAAGTATTTTAACTGCATCAATAAAAGGTAAATTTCTCGTTTTCATAATGAAAGTAATCACATTTCCAGCTTCTCCACATCCAAAACACTTATAAATTTGTTTATCACTCGATACACTAAAAGAAGGGGATTTTTCATTATGAAACGGACATAATCCAACATAGTTTCTTCCAGTTCTCTTAAGCTTCACCTTTTCTGATACTACTTCTACAATGTCATTTTCATTTTTAATTTTTTCTATAACATCTTCAGGTATCAACAAAACACTCCACCTATATTAATATTTTTGATTCTTTTATTATCTTATTCGACAAAAAAATTGCTAATTCCTTCTTTTTGTAATATTTTTTTTTATTTTTTTATATTATTATTTTTATATTCGTCTTACAATAAAATAATTACAACTGTTAGTTATTTTACCCATTAATTTCAATTTTAATTTATTTTTTTAATTAATGATTAATTTAGGAATAAACTTTTCGTGAAAGATTATAAGACAATAATCATCGCTCATTCCTGCTATATAATCTGCAACGCCTTGGTGCAATCCTTCTTCTTTTGCAATTTGTTTATAGAACTTTGGCAATTCCTCTTGGTTTTTAATAAAATAAGAGTACAATTGTTCTAATACATATCTTGCTTTTTTTCTCTCATCTTTTAATTTATCACCCAAATAAATATTTTGAAACATAAACTTTCTTAGATTTGATAACGCTTCTTCAATTTCGTCACTTAATGAGACTTCAATTTTTCCAACTTTAATATTGTATAAAGTAGTATGAATGCAATTTGTAACAAGAAGATTTATTCTTTTACTATTAGTATTACCTAATATTTTAATTGCACTTTGTGGTAATTCTTTTTCACTTATTAGTCCAGCTCTTATTGAATCGTCAATATCATGATTAACGTAAGCTATTTTATCACTGTATTTTACCACTTGACCTTCTAAAGTATAGGCTTTTTTTAGTTTGTTTGAAAAACCATTGTGATTTAGTATACCATCTAAAACTTCTTTTGTTAAGTTTAGACCTTTACCTTCTTTTTCAATTTTAGTAAGAACTCTAATGCTATTTTCATTATGCCTAAATCCATTAGGTAAAACGGAATTTAAAAATTCTTCACCATTATGTGCAAATGCAACATGTCCAATATCATGTCCTAATGCTATTGCCTCTATTAAATCTTCATTTAATCCAATTCCTTTACCTATTGTTCTAGCAATTTGAGCTACTTCTAAAGTATGTGTAAGCCTTGTCCTATAATGATCTCCAAAAGTTTTAATAAACACTTGAGTTTTATGTTTTAATCTTCTAAAGGATTTACTGTGAATTATTCTATCCCTATCAACCATAAAACAGGTTCGTATATCATCATTTTCTTCCCACTTTTCCCTCCCTTTAGAATTAATTGAAAAGGTTCCTTGCATTATAATAGATTTACTCTCTTTTTCTTCTAGCACACATCTTATACTCACAATTATCACCTATCCTTATCATATTTAATTCTATAAAATTATTAAAATCCCTTTTTTAATTTTAAATTTGTACAATTAAATTTTTATAATTAAACTTCTTAAGTAATAAAATACAATATTAGTTAATATGTTATGTATATGAAGTAATTCAGGAGTTAGTATATGCTACAAAATAAAGACAATTTTTTATCAAACGAAATACTTATAAATAATGTGTTATGCAACTATTCAATAGGATTATCTAAAATCGAGTGTATTAAATTTAAAAATAGCGATAAGCATAGAGCCGTATATAAAATTACCGATATTTTAAATTCCTATTGTTTAAAAAAAGTTTATTTTAATAAAGCCGAATTACTTTTTGTTTATTCTGTGGTGGAATGGCTATCTAGATTTGGATTTAACACGCCTAAGTTTATTCCAACAAAAAATCACTCTAGATTTTCAGAATACGATGGAAATTTATTTGTTTTATTTCCTTGGATAGATGGTTTAAAACTTGATTACGATAATATTAATCATGTTATAAAGTCAGCCGCAAATTTATCATTATTACATCAATACAGTAAAAATTTTTATCCTATAAATAAAATAAAAGCTAGATACGGCTGTGATAATATATATATTAGTACAAACAAACATTTTTATGAATTGCTTTCTTTTAATAATAGTGCTTTTAAATCAAGAGATACCTTTTCTAACGTTTTTATCGAATTTTTTTTAACAAATATAAAACTTTCCGACATGTGTACCGAAATAGCTTCATCTATTAATCACGAAAATCTATCTATATCTATTTGTCATCTTGATTATGTAAATAAAAATATTTTACTCGATAAGAACGACGATTTATGGACAATTGATTTTGACAAATGCAAAATGGACTACTGTGCTCATGATATTTCTTATTATTTAAGGAGAATCTTAAAAAGGGATAAAAGTTTGTGGAACCTACAATTATTAAAATCTATACTTCATCATTATGAAAATTTCAAAGCTTTAAACCTAGATGAATATAAATATATTTTTTCATACCTTTGCTTTCCACAAAAATACTGGAAAATTTCACGAGATTATTTTAAAAGTAGCAAAAAAAATCATTGTACTGAATTTGTTTCTTTACTAAATAAAGCATCAATAAATTCAGAGGCTCAATTAAATTTTGCAAATGACTTTATAGAACTTATTGAAAATAAGTTTAAAGTAAAATTAAAAAAGAACTTCAGATTTTGAAGTTCTTTTTTAATTGATATTGTTCCAATTATTTAGCTAGTTTAAACTGTTCCATTAGTCCCTCTAGTTTAATTGCACTTTCTTCATTGTTCTTAGCTTCGTTTATAATAGCTTCATTTTTATCACGTACATCCATTACACTAGATGCAATTTCACCAGAGGTTCTAGCAACTTCTGATACCGAAGCTGAAACCTCGTCCATACTTCTCGATATTTGATCAACTGAACCAGAAATATTTTGAGATACTTCTGCAAATTTTTCAATAAGCAATTTAACTGTATCTCCATCTTTTTTATATTCATTACTAATATCAATCAAATTTTCATAATCCCTCAAAACTTCCTTCTCGATAAACTGTAATATATCTTCCGAGGATTTTGATAGTTTTTCTACTGCGGTTAAAACTGTATCAACTTTTTCTTGAATTACGGAAACTGTACTTGTAGATTGTTCTGCCAAATTTCGCACTTCGTCTGCAACTACTGCAAAACCTTTACCTTGTTCTCCTGCTCTTGCTGCTTCTATTGCTGCATTAAGTGCAAGTAAGTTTGTTTGCTCAGCTATAGACGCGATGCTTACTGCCATTTCAGAAATTTCATTTACAACCTTAGCTTCATTTAAAGCTTTTTGTAAATTTTCTTTAGTAATCTTATAAACTCTTTCTGCATTTTCTTTCGAATTTCTTGAATCGTTACTAATTGTTTTTGCTCTTTCTTGTATATCTAAAGCAACGGTTAGTCCCTCTTCTGATTTATGTGCAGATATCTTTGCTTCTTCCTTTACAGTAATAGCCATTGCTGTTACTTCTTGAACGGATGCAGATGACTCTTCCATGCCTGCTGAAATTTCTTCTGTTGCAGCTGATATTTGTTCAACCTGAGAACTTATAGCAGCAATCATTTCGTTTGTTAACTTACTACTATTAAGTATTCCATCACTCTCACCTTTAATTAATAGCATACTTTCATTTAATTTTTCCACAGCACTATTTAACGCTATTACTGTTTCTCCTAGTTCATCTTCAGCTTCAATATTCATTTTTATGTTAAAATCTCCAGAAGAAAGCTTTGATGCACCTTTCAATACTTCTTTAACTTGATTTATAATACTCTTTCTAATAATTATTATACATATGCCACCAATCAAAATAGTTACGATTAAAAATATTATCATTATCATTGATGCTGAGTTTGCTGTGCTTTGTGCAAGCATTCCTTCTGTTTGAGTACTTTGATTTTGATAGTCTACCATATTTTGAATACTGGATAGCAAATCACTTTGTGGCTTTGCAAACTCATTTAAAATGCCTTCAAGTTGTGCACTTGTCAAATTAACCTTTTGGGCTTTTGTTATAGCATCATCTGTAGCTTGTCTAGAAACAGAATCTTTATTTTGAATATCTTTAAATAATTGCTTCCCTTTAGGCGTTGATATTAATTTTTCCAGTGCATTTTCACTATTTATAAATTGTGTTTTGTATTGTTGAAGAAGATTATCCTGCGTTGCAATATAAGCAGGATCATTACTAATTGCAATATTTCTAATACTAATATTTATATTGCTAATGCTAGTTTTCATTTCGTCTACATAACTAATTTTCTTTTCATTAACCAATGTTAATTTCGTTACAATTTGATTGATTTTATAAATATTGTAGTCTCCTAGAGCAAAGGTTATAATCGTAAGTAGCGCCATCAGTGAAAATCCTACTACAAGCTTTGTGGATAGTTTAACTTTTCTTAAGTTCATAAATATTCCTCCCAAATTAGCTAAAGTTTTTTAAATTTAATTTTTTTTTTAATTAGCTTTTTTGTTTTAGAACAAATTTTCTATTATGTTCCATTTTACATGTCTATAATAACATATTAATTTTAAAATGTAAATAATAACATCATTTATTCAAGAATATTACAGAAACTTTCAATCGCTTCATTTTACATTTTTATTGATTTAATTATTTATCACATGAATAATTGTTGTATATAAAAATTAAAGGATGTAACAAAATATAAAGCATAGTAAAAGGATTTTAATCGATTTACATACTTATATTTTGTTACATCCATCTAAATTTTGTATTGTTTATTTTTTAAAGATCTTTGTGGGTTCCATCACAATATGGAGGATTTTTAGTATGTTTACATGCACACAAGTAAGCTGTACCATCTTTTTCAGCTGTGAATGCCATCGGTGCAAAAGCTGTACCTTTGTGTGAGCCATCGCAAAATGGTTGTTTTCCACTTCTACCGCAAGAACACCAATAATAAGTTTCTCCTTCTTTAAGTTCAACAGCAATAGGTGATTTTTGACTAATTTCTGGATTTTCCATAATAATCTCTCCTATCATTTTTTCTATATTAATAAAATTTATTAATACTCATGAGTTTTTTATTAAATAATTCTAAGAATAACAACTAGGATTATTTATCTTGGATTCTTTAGTTGTGCTTGTGCTGCTGCAAGTCTTGCAAGTGGAACTCTATATGGTGAACAAGATACATAGTCAAGTCCTACACCGTGGCAGAATTCAACAGATGAAGGATCGCCTCCATGTTCTCCGCATATTCCAAGATGGATATCTGGTCTAGTTTGTCTTCCAAGCTCTGCAGCTATTTTAACTAGTTTCCCTACTCCAACTTGATCTAATTTTACAAATGGATCAAACTCATAAACTTTTTTATCATAATAATCAACTAAGAACTTAGCTGCATCATCTCTAGAAAAACCAAAGGTCATTTGAGTTAAATCATTTGTTCCAAAGGAGAAAAATTCAGCTTCTTTTGCTATTTCATCAGCTGTTATTGCAGCTCTAGGAATTTCTATCATTGTTCCAACCTTATATTTTAGGTTTACACCTTCCCTCGCAATAATTGCATCAGCTGTTTTTACTACTATATCCTTAACATATTTTAGTTCCTTAACTTCACCAACAAGTGGAATCATTATTTCTGGAACTATTTCAATGTTTTTATTTTTGCTAACTTCTATTGCTGCTTCAATTACTGCAGTAGTTTGCATTACTGCAATTTCTGGGAAAGAAACTGAAAGTCTGCAGCCTCTATGACCCATCATTGGATTAAATTCATGTAAGGATACTACTGTTGCTTTTAAATCTTCAAAGCTTATATCCATTTCAGCAGCTAAAGCTTTAATATCTTCATCTTCATTTGGTAAAAATTCATGTAGTGGTGGATCCAAAAATCTTATATTTACTGGCTTACCTTCCATTGCTTCATAGATTCCAATAAAATCTTTCTTTTGCATAGGTAAAATTTTATTTAATGCCTTTACTCTTTGCTCAACAGTTTTAGATACTATCATTTCTCTAACAGCTGCTATTCTATCTTCTTCAAAGAACATATGCTCTGTTCTACATAAACCTATTCCTTCTGCTCCAAAAGTAACTGCTTGTTTTGCATCTCTTGGTGTATCAGCATTAGTTCTAACCTTTAGCACTCTAACTTCATCAGCCCATTTCATGAAGGTTTCAAAATATCCACTTATTTCTGGTGCTGTTGTTTTTATTGCTTCTCCATATACATTACCAGTACTTCCATCAAGTGAAATGTAATCTCCTTCTTTGTATGTTATGCCTGCAACTTCAAAAGTTTTAGCTTCTTCATTAACTTTAATTTCTCCGCAGCCAGCGACGCAACAAGTACCCATACCTCTTGCAACAACAGCTGCATGGGAAGTCATACCTCCTCTAACAGTAAGTATTCCTTCTGAAGCAATCATTCCTTCGATATCTTCTGGAGAAGTTTCAAGTCTTACTAATATAACTTTTTCTCCCATTTCATGTTGTTTTTTAGCTTTATCTGCTGTAAAATATACTTTTCCACATGCTGCACCTGGAGATGCTGGTAAACCTTTTGCAATGACTTTTGCTTTTTTAAGTTCAACTTGGTCAAAAGCTGGATGTAATAAAGAATCCAATTGTTTTGGCTCAACCTTTAAAAGCGCTTCTTCCTTTGTTATAAAGCCATCATTAACCATTTCTACTGCAATTTTTAGAGCTGCTTGTGCTGTTCTTTTTCCGTTTCTTGTCTGAAGAAAGTATAGTTTTCCTTGCTCAATTGTAAACTCCATATCTTGCATATCTTTGTAATGGTTTTCTAAAGAAGTTGCAATTTTCATGAATTCATCATAACATTCTGGCAAATCTTCTTTTAATCTTGTTATCGGTTGTGGTGTTCTAATACCTGCAACAACGTCTTCTCCTTGTGCATTAATTAAATACTCACCAAATATTTTATTTTCACCTGTTGCTGGGTCTCTCGTAAATGCAACTCCAGTACCTGAAGTATCTCCCATATTTCCAAATACCATAGATTGAACATTAACTGCAGTTCCCCAATCTCCAGGAATATCGTTTATTCTTCTGTAAACTATTGCTCTAGGATTATCCCATGATCTAAATACAGCTGTAACTGCTTCTAGAAGCTGCTCTTTTGGATCCTGAGGAAAATCCTTTCCTAGTTCTTTTTTGTATACTTCTTTAAATTTTACTACTATTTCTTTTAAATCATCACTAGATAAATCTGTATCATAACGGCAGCCCTTTGCTTCTTTAACTTTATCTAGAATATCTTCAAAAGTTCTTTTTTCTATGCCCATAACTACATCCGAAAACATTTGAATAAATCTTCTGTATGAATCGTAAGCAAATCTATCATTATTGGTAAGCTTTGCCAAAGTTTCTACAGTGTTATCGTTTAATCCAAGATTAAGTATTGTATCCATCATACCTGGCATCGATACTCTTGCACCAGATCTTACTGATACTAGTAAAGGATTTTCTATGCTCCCGAACTTTTTATTTGTAACTCTTTCAAGTTCAGCTAAAGCATTGTTAATCTCTTCGATTATGTTTTCTGAAATCTTTTTTCCATCATCATAATATTTTACACATGCTTCTGTTGTTATTGTGAAGCCTTGAGGTACTGGTATATTTAAGTTTGTCATTTCCGCCAGGTTAGCTCCCTTACCACCTAGCAAGTTTCTCATCTTCGCATTTCCTTCTTTGAAAAGATATACATACTTTTTGCTTACCATTTTAACATCCCCTTATTAATTTTGTGTATATACTAAATGGAGTATCCCATGTAGTCAGATTAAGAATAATTACCAAGCTTTACAAGTAACCTTGTAATATTGGTTTTTGATATTTTGCCAACTATTTTATAGGCTTCTTTTTCATTATTAAAAACCTTTTCAACTACTGGCAAACTATCGACTTCATGTTCAATTATTTTTTCAGCAGAAGCATAAGCTAAATCCTCCTGCTCAACAAAAACTATATTAGGCATCCTAGTCATTATTACCCCTACAGGAACTTGGTGCACATCTGTTCCTCCCATAGCTATTTTTAAAAAATCTTTTCTTGAAACTGCACCAACTAAATATCCATTATTTTCTACAAATAATGTACCAACATCGTTTAAAAACAAGTAAACTATAGCATCATAAACCTTCATGGCTTCATCCACCACAACTGGCTTTGACATTACATCTTTAACCTTAAAGCTTTTTATGACTTCATTTAAAACGTTTTTAGAGGGCTTATCTAAGCAAACATATCCTACCTTTGGTCTTGCATCTAAAAAACCTGCCATAGTTAAAATTGCCAAGTCTGGCCTTAATGCTGCTCTTGTAAGATTTAAACTTGCTGCAAGCTTTTCACTCGTAATAGGCTGATTTGCTTTTACTAATTTTATAATCTCTTCTTGTCTTTGTGATAACTTAATTGCAGTCACCCTCTTTCTTATGTTTACTCTCATATTATAACACTTTATAAAAAATATAACAACCGATGATAACTCCATCGGTTGTTATATTTTATTCATTTATCAAAACAACAATAATTGTTAATAAAAATCAAATACCCTTTACTTATCGTTATCTTCAATATCTTCAAATTTTACGCTATATTGATATACATTGCTATCTTTGTTTTCATCTTTAGAAAATTTATCTTTAACTTCTGATACTTTTTCCTTTACATCGGATACCTTATCTTTTACGTTAGAAAAAGTGTTTTCGATTATTTTATTAACCACTTCAACAGAACCATCTTCCATGGTTATTTCTACTGTAACTTGAGTTACTACTGCTGTTACAAATATAACTGCTAGAACTGCTGGAAGAGTTAATAACACAACCCCAGCTGCCACTCCTGCATTGACTGGTATATCTACCAATACCTTTTCTTCTTTTTTAACTCTTATTCTTGTAACGTTACCCTTTTGAATTAAATCTTTTATCCAAGCAATAAACTCTTCTTTAGTTGAATACAATCCATCCTTTGATGTTTTTTGTTTACTTTCAATATATATTAGTGCATCTACTACATTTCCTTCTGTTTCTTCTAATGCTTCCTTTGCATCCGTATAAGAAACACCTGTTCTCTCTCTTATAAGATCAATTTTTTCTAAAGTTATTTCTACCATATAATTCACTCCTTTTAAATTCATGTATTTAAATTTTTACAACCCTTTAAGTATCTCTAAACTCTTAGTCTTCTTTCCATAACTTTGTAAAATTAGTTCTTGCAAAATAATTTCGATTTCATTCTTTACCTCAGAGCTCAATTTTACCCTATAAACCTTTTCTAGTTCAAGATTCGACAAATAACTTAAAGCTTTAAAACTAGCAAAACTTATTTGCCTTCCCCCGCTTTTTTTGCACTCAGGGCATATGCCACCATAACTTTCAAAGCTTAAATAATTTGAGTTTGTTATTTTTTTTCTGCATTTAACACAATAATCTGTATTTAGTCCATAACCTGTAAGCTTTAGAAGCTTAATTTCAAATGCTCTAAGCAGTGTCTCTAAATCGCCTACATTGTTACGCAACAAGTAAAACACCGTAATTAATTGTTTAAAGAGCAATCTACTGCTTTCACCTTCTACCATAGATATATCCACAAGCTCACACAAATATGAACCATAAGCTAATGTAGTTAAATCATCCAATAACTGCTGAAAGGAATCTATAATTTCTCCTTCATTTAAAGTAAACATGGACTTTCCTTTAAACAAAGTAAAGTTAGCATAACAAAAGGTTAGTGAAAGAGGCATTAGTTTGCTTCTATTTTTTCTAGCTCCTTTTGCTACTACACTTATTTTACCAAACTTTTCTGAAAATATCCATAAAATCTTATCATTTTCACCAATATCTATATTTTTTAATACTAAACCTCTGCTACTTAATACAGACAGATTAACACCACCTTTTATTTCTTTGGAGGCGCTTTATATCCAAGCTCCTTTAATAAAAATGGATTATCTCTCCATTCTTTTTTAACTTTTACCCAAGTTTTTAAATTTACCTTTGCTTTTAAAAACTCTTCAATATCCCTTCTAGCATTTTGATTTATTTTCTTTAACATAGCACCTTCTTTTCCGATAATAATGCCTTTATGCGAATCTTTTTCACAAAAAATATTTGCCTCTATATTATATTTTCCATTTTCATTTTGTTTCATGGATAGCATCTCAACTGCTATGCCATGAGGCACTTCATCTTTTAAAAGCCTTAGTGCTTTCTCTCTTATCATCTCGCCAATTACAAACCTTTCTTCTACATCAGAAAGCATTTCTTCAGGATAATACATAGGTCCCTCTTCTATATTATCAACTAAAAGGTTTAAAAGCGTATCAACATTTTTATTTTTTGCACAGGACATCGGTATAACTTCTTTAAAATTATATTTTAGAGAGTAGTTTTTTAAAGTTTCAGCCATTCTTTCAGCAGTAGTTTCATCCATTTTATTAACTACCAAAAATACTGGTATATTAACTTCTTTTAACTGTTCTAATATATATTCATCACCTTTACCAATCTCTACATCTGGTGTAGTCATAAATACTATTAAATCAACATCCTTTAAGGAATCTGTTGCAATTTTAACCATATATTCACCAAGCATATGTCTAGGTTTATGTATACCTGGAGTATCCACAAACACTAATTGATAATCTTTAGTGGTTAGTATCGTTTGAATATTATTTCTAGTAGTTTGGGGCTTATTCGACACTATTGATAATTTTTCCCCCATAAGTATATTTAACAATGTAGACTTTCCAACATTCGGCCTACCAATAATAGTTACAAATCCTGATTTAAACATATTTCCTCCTAAGTTATTAAAATATTCTAAATAAAAGCATGGTCAAAAGCATTCCAAATATGCTTCCAATTACTACTTCAAGTACGGAATGCACTTCGGAATCAACTCTACTCTGTGCGACTATAAAAGCTAATAAATAGCTTAATATTATTACAAAGGGTTGCTCTGATATTAAAGCAATCATTGTTGCAACCGAAAAAGCTATAGCGCTATGTCCACTTGGCATTCCACCTCTAAGTGGAGTTCCCTCACCAAATATGGCTTTTATTATAACTGTAAGTATACAAACAATTACTAATATAACAAAAATCATATAAGGATTGGAATTTTTAATTTTGTGAATTAATGTAAAACTAATATTTTGAAGCTTTTCACCAAATATAATGTATCCAACTATTACAGCATTTATAGAAGTTATGAAAACTGCTCCTGCTGCAACATTCTTTGCCACCTTTGCTAAGGGATGATAATAATTTGCAGACATATCAACCGTACATTCTATTGCAGTATTGATCATTTCTGCTGTTATAACCATAGTTACAGTTATAGTAATTATTAAAAAATCTATTTTCCCTAAGTCTGTAAAAAAACATGCAGTTAACACTAATAGCGTTGCAATAAGTTCAATTCTTATATTTCTTTGAGTTCTTACAGCGTATAGTATACCATCGATTGCGTAATTAAAACTATCTACCATTTTTTTTACCTTCATGTTATTTTCCCCTCAACAAAAATATTATTGCCTGTCAATTTTAAAATTATTTAAAATTTCTTCTTCTCTTTTTCTCATTATGTTTTTTTCTTCTTCCTCCATATGGTCATAACCTAAAAGGTGAAGGATAGAATGAACCGTTAAATATGCACATTCCCTAATGAAAGAATGTGCATATTCTTCACTCTGTTCTAATGCCTTTTCAACAGAAAGTGCTATATCCCCTATAACTAAAGCACCATCATCTAAATACTCTTCTGAAAATTTTTTATTTAAATAAACATCTTTATACACTTTCCCTTTAGGATATTCAAGCATAGGAAAGGATAATACATCCGTTACTTTATCAATCCTTCTCATATCTTTATTAATTTCTTTTATCTCATTATTATTTACCAAAATAACTGACACTTGGTATTGTATAGTTACACCCTCATTTCTAAGGGAATAATCAATTACATCTAAAAGTATTTTCTCAAATTGCTCATCAAAAGTTATCTTATTTTGCTTATTTTCTATATAAATCATTTTTTCTCCTATTTATCTATTTTTTCTGTTGGGTACTCGATTCTTTCATGGTAAACTCCGCTCAAGGTTTTCAAAAAAGACTTTTTAATTTTATCCAAGTCTCTTAAGGTTAAATCACAATTATCTAACTGACCCTCTTCTAACCTAGCTTTGATAATAGTATTAACTACTTCCTCCATTTTATTTTTTGAAGGTTTAGTAATTGACCTAACTGCCGCTTCTACACTATCAGATAACATTACAACAGCTGATTCCTTAGTAGAAGGAATCGGACCGTCATACCTAAAATTTTGTTCGTCTATTTCTTCTGGATTACTGCTGTTATTTTTCATTGTTATATAAAAGTATTTAACAAGTGTCGTTCCATGATGCTGAACAATTATATCTTGAATTATTTTAGGTAGCTTATACTCTTTTGCTAGCTCGAGTCCATCTTTAACATGAGAAGTAATAATTAGTGAACTTAAATTTCCATTTACCTTGTCATGTGGATTTTCAATTCCAATTTGATTTTCCTTAAAAAAATATGGTCTTCTAATTTTCCCAACATCATGATAATATGCAGAAACCCTTGCCAAAACAGGATTGCCGCCTATTTCCTCAGTAGCAACCTCTGCTAAATTCGCTACAAAAATGCTATGATGATATGTTCCTGGTGCTTCCATAAGCAGCCTCTTTAAGAGTGGCTGGTTTGGATTAGAAAGTTCTAATAGTTTTACCGTTGTGACTATATCAAAAATACTTTCTAAAAAAGGCAATGTTCCAATTGTGAGTATAGATGCTAGTGCAATACCAATAATAACAAAACCTGAATTTTGCAAAATATCTATAGTATTGTTGCTTAATAAAAAGCCTGTTGAAAATGTGGCAAATGATAAAATAACCGATATATATATTGCAGAAGAAAATAAATCATTTCTCATTTGCATTTTCTTTTGAAGTACAGAAACTAGTACAGCACTCATAACTGCAATTAAAGTTATTTGTATATTAAAATCAGAGATACAGCTTAATAAAACGCAATTCAAAATACTAATAAAAAACGAAGCTTCGTTATCAAGTAACAATGTTAAAAGCATGGGAACATAGGCAAAAGGAATAAGATATAAAGAAATAAGGCCTATGCTTCTAGCAAATATTAGGGAAATAACATTAATTAAAAATATTAATATAAGTTTGCTATTGTCGTTGTAAAGCTCCTTCTTCTTCTTAAATAAATAATATACCTCTAAAAACAAAATAACCAGTGTCAATATAGCTAAATTAAAATAGATGCACCAATTTACAGTATTAAAATTATTTATTAAACCTAAATCATTTAAAATTTGAAGTTCCGCTTTTGTAACCGGCTGCCCTGCACTTACAACTATTTGATCTTTTTTAATCATTACAGGTGTAACCTTTTCTACAGCTTCAGTTTTCAATTCATTTGTTTTTTCCATATCTACTGTTAGATTAGGCTTAATTAAACTTTTAGTCATAACAATTCCAATTTTATTAATATCATCACTAAATTTTGAATTATCAAAGGTCGTATCAACAAATGCCGAGGCTTTAGTCAAATCATCCGGAACATCTTCCCTTATATTGTTTGCATACATAGACTTTATAGTTTTCAAAATGAATTGCTGCAAAGCATCTAATACTGTTTTATTCATAGTAAGAAGATTGTTAATGTCGTTATCGGTAAAATTATAATTATAGCTTAATCCATTTTTAATAGATGAAACTTTATCATTTTCAGCTGCGTTTGATGCTCTTATATTGTTGATTTTGGTAAAATCATCATTAATTTGAGATTCTGCATTTTGTTCTATACTCACGTTCAAATCATATTGTTCACCAACATTATCTGCCGCTTGTTTCTTTTTTGCTGCAGTGGATACGGTGTCAAGAACATCTTTAGTAGCTACTATATCAGATTTTGCAATATCGCCTTCCTTTAAATTGTAGGTTTTAGTTATGACGGACGATAGTAGAATACTATAAATAACTAAAAAAGCAATTAAAACAATGACTGTTTTTTTAGCTGTAGTTCCTCTTATTATATTAAATCTTTTCATTTAATTTCCCCTTTTAAGCAAAGTCAGTTTTTAGCCTTCTCTGCAATATCTTCCTCACATATCCACAATACTCGTATTTTACAAATGTCATCTTCAACATTATTTTGCACAATTTTATCTTTAACCGTAACGTACTTATCAAATTTAGTTTCTAAATTACTATTTATAACCTTTATACTATTTTTTACAACAGAATTTACATCAAGCTTTATTGGTTTTTCTTTTATTTCATAATAAATTTCCTTTTTTATGAAAAATTTATCTTCCTCTATTTTATCATAATTAGTAAAGTTATTTAAACTATTTTTTAAATATATTTTTTTCCCTCTAATAACAACATAGTAGTTATCTATTTCTTTACCTGTCCTAATTCTTTCTATTTTTGTTAAAGGCACATCCATACCTTCTTCATAATAGGTTTTTGCTATCACAACACCGCTGGCTTCAACTGGGTAAGTGCTTCCTTCCTTTCCCTGTATACCACTTATTAAAATTTGACCTTTTCTAACTACATCTCCATTTTTTACAGTCAAAGTTCCTTCCTTTGCATAAGCACTAACGATTTGCCCATCCTTTTTTGCAATCACATTGTTAGTATTATCCTTTTTAGTTACAACTGGTGGCGATTGCCTTTCAGCAACATTTATCTTTAATTTAGAGCCTTCAATCCTAACCTTAGCCCACATTATATTGTCATTTCCCTTTATTATTTCTTCTTCTAAGTTATATACATTCAAAGATTTTTTATTTATACCTGCTTTAATTCCCATATTTAAAAGTTGTTCTCTAATCTCAAAAGGAGAAACATTTTTTTCAGTTATTATATCTATTTCCCAAATATAGCCAGATAATAATATTATTAATGCTATAAATAAAAAAATCCCGATTATTACAGCTATTCTTCTTCTCAATTTTATAAAATCAAAGGGAAAGCCCTGCCTTTCTATAATCTTAATTCTACAATTCGTTTCTTTTGAAATTTCTTTTAATTTTTCATAGTTTGAATAGTCTACACTAAAAATTATTACGTTAACGCTGCATCTAACAACATTGTATATTGAGACATCTCTCTTTAAAATAAAATTAATTATTTTTTCAAGTTTTTGAGACTGTAATTCTATTCTTATTATTCCTTTCTTGTAATTATTAAAATTAAACATCGCTATTCCCCTCATAGCTAATTGATAAA
>JAJXWJ010000146.1 GCA_021781655.1 Bacillota bacterium
TTTTATCCAAGGTTCTTTTTAATGCATATACATATTGGTCTGCAGTTACAGCTTTACCGTCCGACCAAGTATTGTTTCTCAAATGAATCGTCCAAGTCTTTCCATCCCTTGATGTTTCAAAACTTTCTGCACCTGCAGGTACGTATTCATCTTTTCCGTCTTTTACTTCTTCTCTAGTCAAAGCCTCCTGGCATTCCTGTAAAATATATTTGGAAGGCTTATCTGATGCTTTTGATGGATCCAAGGTAGTAATATTATCAAAATTCACAGCAATTGTTGCAAACTGATTGCTATCGCTAGGCTTTAAATTTGATAAAAAATTATTTTGGCAGCCAGTAAAACTTACTACCATTGCAATACTTAAAAGTAAAGTTAATTTTTTGCGATTTTTCATTATTTTCCCCCTAAATTATGACAGATTATACAGTGTCAATTTCCTAAATACATTTTTTTCTAATTTAAATTTTAACATACATTTTTATTTAGTCAATCATAGTTATGTAATAATTGCAATAAAAATCATTAATAATACTTCACTTTACACTAAGTAAAACTTACAAATTCATCATAAATTGATACATAAAAGCTTTATAATTCAATATACTAGTAATATAAACATAGAAAGGAAGAAAATTAATGAAATTAGCATTATTGACTGGTATAAGTTTCATAACCTTAGCATTTATTTTTTACACTGCTGGAATATTTAAATTTAGGAAGAAAAAGTTTTTGAAGTGGAATCATATAATTTTGTTTTGGCTTGGTTTCTTATTCGACTTGATGGGTACTTTAGAAATGAGCACTTTAAAAGGTATTCAAAAATATAATTTGGATTCCGAAAGGATAAATGCATTTCATACCCTTTCCGGAATCCTTGCTATTCTAATTATGCTAGTTTTTTCTCTATGGGCTACTTTTATTTTTGTTAGGGATAGAGAAGAAGAAAAATTAACTTTATATAAATTTAGCCTTTGGGCTTGGATAATTTGGCTTATACCATATACAATAGGAATATATATGGGAATGAGACATTAACTATCTATTAACTTTTTACCTTTATTCAGCTAATTCATTCAAAAGGTTTTGAATTTTAGGGGTACATCTTCTTCCACCACATCCACCTGAACCTGCACCAGTAGCTTTTTGAACTTCCTCTACAGTTTTTGCTCCATCTAAAATAGCTTTTTTAATTTTTGCCCTTGATATAGCTTTGCATATACATACTTTTGTTAATTTATCCATAACCGCTTCATTTGCATTGTTTTCCATATTTCCACCTCATTTTTTATTTTTTAAATATTATATTTATATCATCTACGATTTCAGAATCTATATACCCTTCACTGGCCATCGTATTCATTATTTTCATTGTGGATTCATGATCCAAAGAATCCCTATAGGATCTTTGTTCTGTTAAAGCTTGATATATGTCAAGACATCCCATAAGTCTTGAATTAAAATCTAAATCTGCTGCTTTTTTTCTATAAGGATAACCATTTCCGTTTAACTTTTCATGATGATTAGAAGCCCATTCAGTAATCTCTTCAAAACCTTCAATTTCAGATAGTGCAACTCTTGTATAATAAGTATGTGCTTCTATAATAGAAAACTCATAAGGCGTAAGTTTCCTAGGACTATCCAAAATGTTATTAGGAATAGCTAGTTTTCCTAAATCGTGCAAGGTTGCAGCTATTGTAAGCTTAATCTTTGTGTCACTATTGTAATGATAATAATCTGACATTATCGATGTTTTTTTTGCAAGTTCTGCAGAATGATTTTTAGTAAATCTTGATTTGCAATCTATTATATTCGAAAAAACACTTGTTATTTCATAAATATCCTCTAACATAAAATCAAAATAAAACTTTGGAATCTTCCTTCTAAGGGATAAATCAATATACTCATTTTCTATATCTAATCTATAGTCTGCACCCTCTATTATTTCAAAAAATGCATCGCATATTTCTCCAGAAAACAGCTTACCTTTTTCCTTTTTAATTTCCTTTATTGCTTCTGTTCTATAGTCACCACACATTTTATCTAAATAAAAATTATTATCTATAAAATCACAAAATCTAATAATTTGAGCTTTTATTGGTATATCTTCTCCTTTAATACCGTAAAGACCAGTACCATCATAGTTTTCATGGTGGTACTTTATTACATTCTTTTCTATATCAAAGAAAGGATAGGCTTTTATATTATTTTCTCCAATTATACAATGTTCAATAATGTTTTCAGAATTTTCACGACTAACCCTCGTAAGTTTATTGGTAACATATTCACTAATACCATTATCATGCAAAATAGCATAAGATACCAGGTCGTTTAGCTGTTCCTTTTTAAAATTTAATTTTTCTCCAATCCTAAGAGCTGTATAGGCTACTCTTTTATTATGGTTTGTCCTAGCTCCAAGAAAATCCTCTTCTACAAAGTCAAGGGCAAAAGCTGTTGCAATCAAAAATCCACTTAAACTAAATCTCATATAATGTCCCCTCTTTTTTTAAAATTTTAGTTTAAAAGCATTTCTCCATACTAATAGATTTACTAATACCATTATAACAATATAAATATAAATTCCAAAGCCAAAAATTGTTATAACAAAAAAATGTAACCCTGCCAATGCTCCTAGCAAAAACATCATCGGTATTATAATAAGGCCTTCTCCTTGATTACTATTACCATATGGCTCAGAAAAAGGAAGTGCTTTTTTTTGAAATTGAAAACAAATAACCATATAAAATAGCATATTTAAAAATATTAAAATCAAATCAGGAAATATTCGAATACCAAAAATCCCAATGAAAATCAAGGACTCTATAAAATAAACTGGAAAAACTAAATTAAATAATAGTGCTTTAAAGGATCCTCTATATATATCAGAAGTTTCTGAAAGCGGTACAGCTTTATAAATCCAAGCGCCTTTATATTTTGCAGAATATTTTAACATCATAACAACTAAAGGTAGCATCAATGCACAAAAATAAATAGTAAAATATAGTTTGCTAGATGCCACACCATTAAGACCTCTTTCTTGAAATTCATTAAATAAAAATATAAAAGGGAAAATAATAGCGAAACCTAATGATGGATAAACTTTTAATTTAAAATCTCTTTCATTTTTTATCATATCTGAGCAAAACTTAAAAAATATTTTTTCCACTTTAGATTTACATATAACATTTGAAACTTTTATTGTTAACTTGCTGTTATCTTTTTTACTTTCAGCATTATTGTTATCTAATTTTCTTAAGTTTCTTTCAAAGCTAGGTAAAAACTTTATATATATAATTATAGTTATAATCGGAACTATAATTGCTAATGCACATAAAATAACGATATTGATATTAAAGTTATTTTTAAAAACCATTTCGTAAGGTGCTGCAAACCAAGTTGGTATTATGAAGTATTGCCACCATTTGGGTGAATACACCGCATTGATTCCTACAATATTAAACATCCTAATAATTAGTTGATACCCTACGGTTATTACCATCGTTAAAATGATTTGCACATAATTTATAATGTCCTTCAATTTTTCTCCATCAAAGAACTTTAAAATAAATAAATATATTAAAGCGGTTAAAACAACTACAAATATATCCACTAAGGCTATTTCAACTAAAAATATTAAAAAAAATACTACTCCATTTTTTATTAAAGCTGAAATAGCACCTAAAGCTGATAAAGAAAAAGATATAGATACCATATAAAATAATATATGTATAAATTTAGCTGCACTTAAGGTTTTACTTTCTATAGGCTTTGAAAAGATTATATTTTTGTCTCTAATATCCAAAAACACTGAAGAAAAATCTGAAATTAATGTAGTCATTAAAAAGAATATCAATATTCCAAATACTATAGACATTTGGAATATATAATTTGTTCCCATTAACATAAAGGGAATTAGTAAAATTCCAATAAAAAAATAAATAATTAATGATATAAAAAAGAAATTTTTATCTGTACTTTCATTTTCATTTTTTCTTTTTCTAGAATTATTCATTATTGTAGGAACTCTTCTTCCATCCATAATAAGTTTTATTTGAATTATTTTTCTCATAACATCGTAATCTATGCCGATTTTTTGAAAAAACACCTTGAATATATCCAATATTTTCAACACAATAAAATCTTTCATAGCTACACCTCTTTGATAATATCTACAAATTGTTCTGCAATTTCTTTATGATTGTTAAATCCTGTCAAATTATTGAATATTTCTTCAAGAGAGCCTTCTCTTGATCTTTGTTTTAAACTTTCAAAGCTTCCATCCGCTACTATTTGTCCACCTTTTATTAAAATTATTCTATTACTTATCTTCTCCACAACTTCCATTATATGAGAAGAATAAAAAATCGTTTTTCCTTGATTAGCAAGTTCCTTTAAAATCTCCTTTACTACAATAACACTGTTAGCATCTAATCCACTAAGTGGCTCGTCAAAAAACAATATATCTGGATTATGTAAAAGACTTGATATAATCAATACCTTCTGTCTCATACCTTTAGAATATGAAGTCATTCTAGATTTATAAACGTT
>JAJXWJ010000147.1 GCA_021781655.1 Bacillota bacterium
GAGAGCAGAAACATAATTATAATGCAAATTTAATAGTAGAAAAAGTAATTAAATATATGAATCAAAATATAAGTAGAAAAGTAACTGTAACTGAATTATCTGATTTAGTGAAATTATCACCTACTTACTTATCTGAAACCTTCAAGGCTGAAACAGGCTATTCAATAATTAAGTTTTTTAACAAGATGAAAATTGATAAAGCTAAAGAAATTATTATTGAAGGTGATAAAAAAGTAAAAGAAGTGGCTACTCTTATGGGATTTTCTGATGAGTTTTATTTTAGCAAGATGTTTAAAAAACTAGAAGGAATAAGCCCATCACAATTTTACAGTAGAAATGTATATTAAAATGAGATTGGCTCATTTTCAATACCTCCCTTAAATTGGACAACCTGTTCGTCTGCTCCTTTAAAAATCCAAGTCCCATCTATAAGCACTACCTCATGACTTTTTACACCAATACTTTTTATTTCTCTTACATATTTGGGGAAGTCAGCACCACTTTTCACCTTACTGTGTGCTGTCTCAATTTGTTCCTTTGTAAACATAATAATTCCTCCATTTATAGGTTGATTTAAATATAGTATATCAAATAATCATAGAAATTATATAACGGATTTATTTCATATTTAATTACAAATCCGAATTAAGTATATTATACAGCAATATAAAAGATTTTACCTTAGAAATGTACATGGAATTTAGTTTATTGCATGGAATGGAAATGATAGTGATGCTAAGCTAAGGATAGCATTATAAAGAGAGCATCGCTTTATAAAATTATGCTTACAAAGGAGGATTTTAGTCATGAAGGTTTGGAAAAGAAACTTATTAGTTTGTTGGTTTGGTATGTTTGTTACGGGAGTGGGAATGAGTCAGATTGCACCAGTAATGCCGCTCTTCATAAAGCATCTTGGAGTTCAAAGTAATGCTTTGATTGCTCAATTTTCTGGAATTGCTTTTGGAGCAACTTATATAATCTCAGCTATTTTTTCACCAATTTGGGGAAGAGCAGCAGATAAATATGGACGTAAGCCAATGCTGTTAAGGGCAAGTCTTGGTATGGCAGTGGTAGTTTTTAGCATGGGTTTTGCTCAGAATGTTTATGAGCTTATAGCATTACGGCTATTGCAGGGAGTTATAACAGGTTATAGTACAGCGTGCACAACGCTTATTGCCACTCAGACTGATGAAGAACATGCAGGCTGGGCTTTGGGGACTATTTCAACGGCGAATGTGGCAGGTTCTTTGCTTGGACCAATGATTGGAGGATATATAGAAGAAAATTTTGGTATGCAAAATGTATTTTTTATAACAGGTACACTGCTCCTAGTTGCCTTTATTACAACTTTTTTATTTGTAAAAGAATCCTTTACTCGTCAGGATAAAAAGACGCTTAGTATCAAGGAAACGTGGAGCAGTATTCCTGAAAAAAGCTTAACAGTTAGTATGTTTATTACTTTTTTCATATCAACCCTTGGCTTATACTCTGTAGAGCCAATAATTACAGTTTATATCAATCAATTATCTGTTAATGTCAGTCATGTTGCACTTTTGGCTGGGGCCGCATTTTCAGCTTCTGGACTTGCAAATATCCTTTCAGCTCCGAGACTTGGGAAGCTTTCTGATAAAATTGGAGCACATAAGGTTATATTAGGGGCACTTGTAATTGCAGGAATTATTTATATACCTCAAGCTTTTGTAAAAAGCCCATGGCAACTTATGGCACTTCGCTTTTTATTAGGTTTAGCGACCGCAGGACTTAGCCCTTCTGCCTACACAGTGATCAGGAAAATAACGCCTAGTGCACTTACAGGCAGAGTTATGGGATTTACTATATCCGCTGGGTACTTAGGAATATTTTCAGGCTCAGTTCTTGGAGGACAAGTTGCTGCTTGGTTTGGTATAAGAAATATATTTTTTATTACAAGCTTTTTGTTTCTATTAAATGCTGTTTGGGTGTATTTTAAAGTATATAGAAAAATTTGTTTTAACGAAAAAAATTATAGTACAAATTAAGGAGTGGTAAAATGAATTATTCAAAACAAAATCAAAATGAGCTTTTTAAAGCAGAAAGAACTGCACTTGTAGTTATTGACCTTCAAAACGGAATTGTAAATAGGGAACTTTCTCCATATTCCAGTAAAGAGGTTATTGAGAATGTTAGTAAGTTAGTTACATCTTTTACTGAGAAGAAAATTTTTACAGTCCTTGTAAGAGTATCTTCATTGGATGGGAAAGATACATTAAAGCCAATTACTGATAATAACCTTAATAATTCTAAATTTGCAGAGGGATGGGATAATTATATTCCTGAAATAGCAGAAGTCAAAAATGTACATTACATTACTAAGAGGCAATGGGGTGCCTTTTACGGTACAGATCTTGATTTGCAATTAAGGCGTCGTGGTATTAATACCATTGTATTATGTGGCATTTCTACTTCCATTGGTGTAGATACTACAGCAAGAGAGGCATTTCAACATGGGTATAATCAAATTTTTATTGAAGATGCAATGTCGGCCTTAACAAAAGAAGAGCATGATTACGTCTGCAAATATATTTTTCCCAAAATAGGCAAAATAAGAACAACAGAGGAAGTAATTTCCTAATTTACAAGTGATTAATTTATAAAAATAGAACTAAACCGAAGCTTATGACATCGGTTTAGTTCTATTTTTATAACGAAGCACATCGGATGGAATCTATCTTTATCCTGCGCTACTGATTGCATAAAAATAATATGTAGGGTGCATTGTACTTTTTTAAATTCTATAAATACTTTGCAATCATGAGAGTATGCTCATAAAATAATTCATAAAAATTGTGATTTTTAAATAAATTAGCAGCTTGCATTGCTGTTAATTGCTTTTCAGTAGGATTTGTTCTGCTATAAAGAGATCCAATAGAAGCAAAAAAGAATAATCTAAAATGTTCAGCTTGCTCATCGTTACTTTGTGGAAAAATTTTTTTTATTCCTTGCAAAAAGGTCAAGTATAAAGGGCGGATATTTTTTTTAAATTCACATAATTTATCAATTCGGCAATTATTTTCAATAGAATCAAAATGTTCAGCTAAAAGTTTTATAAGCTTTTTATGGTTTATAAGAGAATTTGTTAAAAAGCGGCAAAAATCTTCTTTGCTAAAGGTGTCTGTTTGAGAAAAACCAACTTCTAATTCTTTTTGCCACTTTAGATATTCCTGTTTAAGTATATCTAGAAAAATTTCTTCTTTAGTCTTGTAATATGTGTAGATTGAAGTACGAGATAAGGAAGTCATTTCAGAAATTTTTTTCAAATTTACAGCGTCATATCCGCTGCTTATGTATATGTTGTCGCAAGCATAGATAATTTCCTGTTGTCGGCTTTCTATTTCCGCTTGTGACCTAGCTCTTTGGTTTCCCATTTTTTTATGTCCTTTCTCTTTGATTTTTTATTATTGTAGCATAATTTGGTTGTTTTTTCAAGAAGTAACTGACTGTGTGATGCTTATGTATTGACATCGTGTCAGTTAAGTGATACCATTAATATTAATGACGCTGTGTCAATTAAAATGTAAGCAATTTAGGAGGATTAAGTTTATGAAAAATTTGAAAACAGCATTGATTACTGGAGCTAATCAAGGAATTGGTTTTGAGACAGCTAGAGAACTAGGAGCTATGGGTTTTACAGTTCTTATTGGAGCTAGGAATGAAGATAGAGGGAAAAAGGCTGAGGAAGAATTATTAAAAGAAGGTATTAATGCAAGATTTGTGCTTCTCGATGTAACTAAACAATATACCATTAATGAAGCCGCAGCATTGGTAAATAAGGCTTATGGTTCTTTAGACATTCTTATTAATAATGCAGGTATAGCTGTAGAAAAAGGAAGGCAACCAAGTCAATTGGAAATGGACGATTTAAAGAAAACCTTTGAAACCAATTTTTTTGGGTTGTTTGAAGTTACTAAAGTTTTCCTTCCTTTGTTAATGAAATCAAGTGCAGGCAGGATAGTAAATGTATCAAGTGGAAGAGGTTCCTTTGCAAACAATATGAAGCCTGTGGACAAAAGTTTAAATGCATTGGCTTACAATAGTTCAAAGGCTGCTGTTAATATGCTTACACTAACTTTTTCAAAAGAATTAGAAGGTAGTAAAATTAAGATTAATTCAGCAGCTCCTGGATATACAATTACAGCACTTAATGATTTTAAGGGGCTAAAGACTGCAAAACAAGCTGCACATATCATAATAAAACTTGCAACATTAGAAGAAAACGGAACTGTTCCATGGTAAAAATCAAAATAAATTATTACAAGATATTCTAAATCATACAAACTAAATCAGCTTTTCATACATAATTAGATATATATATTATACAAAAATATATATTAGATATATATTTTTCAAAAGTTTATAATATAGATAAATAAAAGCTTAGTATAGTCGATTAATAATGATTCTCATAGAGCTGCAATAGCAGCTATTAGGGTTTCAAAACCATTTGAATCAACTAATTATAGAAATGTGCATGACAAAAAGACCTTTTTAAAAAAATTTTTT
>JAJXWJ010000004.1 GCA_021781655.1 Bacillota bacterium
TTATACTCGTAGAAAAAATCTTAATTTTTTTAGATTTGCAGATGCAGCTGTTCCATCTATAATTTTAGGTCAAGCGCTTGGACGTTGGGGAAACTTTTTTAACGGCGAAGCTCATGGAGGTCCTGTATCCGCTAGTTTTATAAGTCACTTTCCTGAATTTATCCAAAAAGGAATGCTTATAGGCGGAACATATTATCAACCAACTTTTTTATATGAATCCATTTGGGATATTTGTGTATTTTTTACCCTTTTAATTCTTATTAAAAAAACAAAACAGGCTGGAATCGTATTTTTTTCATATCTCGGATTATATTCAATAGGAAGGTTTTTTATAGAAGGGTTAAGAACTGACAGTTTAATGTTAGGTCCCATTAGGATAGCTCAACTTATGAGTGTTTTAGGTATATTAGCATGGATAATCGCATTAGTGTTTTATTATAAAAAAGCAAAAGCTTTAAAAGAAAATTAATAATTAAGGGGGAGCCAATGGCTCCCCTTAATTATTGATTACTACCGCTGCTATTACTGCTATTGCTATTTCTATTTCCACCAATACTTCCTCTTAATGACTGCCAAACTGTATTCGCTTGGTCTTGAGTAAGTGTTCCATCTTGAACTAAACTATTTAAAGGATTAAAGTTTTGTCTATTACTCCCTCCACCAGTATAATTTCCTGTTCTATTACCTTGCCCTTTACCTGCATAATTTCCTGTTCTGTTGCCAGTACTATTTCCCCCACTTGGTCTATTACCCATTCTAGACGTTAATGTAGTTAAAATTTTATCTGATTGTGCTTGTGTTATTGTTCCTGCTGAAACAAGAGTTTTTAGTTTTGTTTCATAATTTTGCTTTATTTGATCCGCACTCGGTCTATTGCTAGAACTTTGCTGAGATTGTCCGCTACCGCCACTATTGTTATTTCCATTGGTACAACCCATCAGCAAAAACGTAGATAATCCAGCCACTGTTAAAAGTATCGCTATCTTTTTAAAAGATTTTGATTTTTTCATTAAAATTTCCCCCTCAATTCTATTGTAATATACTCATCTTGATTTATTACCCATTTTATATTTTTATTATTAAAGTAACTTGTCAACTTTGTAAATAAAATATTAATAAGTAATCCTTCTGCAAATTTCTCCCCATTAGAATATTAAAGGTCTGATCTGTTCCGCCCATTTCAATATCTGCCTTTAAATGTACTGAATCATAAGCCTGCATTAAGGGGTAGAAAAATTCATGAAGTCCTATTGCTTCATTGCTTTTGTACCTATTCTCAAAATCATCCCTCTCAAGCATTCTGGCAACAGTTACCTTGCTTGCCAGCCTTATAACCTCTTCAAAATTAAGTTTTGATAACCACTCACTATTAAAGCTTACCTCTGTTTTATTCTTATCTAGTACTTTAAAAATCTGCTCTTCATAAGTTTTTGCATTCCGAATAACCTGTTCATCAGTTAATTGTTTTCTAGTTTTACTTTTTCCTGTTGGATCACCTAGTTTACCTGTAAAATCTCCAATAATTATAACTGCTCTATGCCCTAAGTCTTGCATTTGTTTAATTTTGCGCAGTACGACAGCATGTCCTAAATGTATATCTGGTGCAGATGGATCAAGACCTAACTTAACTACAAGTGGTGTATTATTTTCTATGCTATTTTCAAGCTTTTTCATTAAATCCTCTTCGCTTATTAGTTTATTTACTCCTTTCATAATTATTTTGAATTGCTCTTTTGCACTTATCACATTAATCATCTCCTATAAAAACAAAATAAGCCCACGTCAACTCTGCTTTATGCAGAGGACGTGAGCTTTAATCTCCCGTGGTACCACCTCATTATATTTATACATCACTGTATAAACCTCATCAGGTACGGCAAAATGCTTATACCTTAGCGATATAACGGTCGCACTTAAGTCAATATTTAACCATATTAATAAAATACAATGGCGGAGGGAAAGGGATTTGAACCCTTGGCGGAGTCTCCCCCGCAGCAGTTTTCGAGGCTGCCACCTTCGACCTCTCGGACATCCCTCCAATAAAATCATAATATATATTATACACTAAAAAATTAATTTTAGTTAATATTATATTGAGTTGTTGTACAGCTTGGATATTTACTCGTATCCCATTGATGATCCTTCGCCATCTGGCTATCTGACAAATCAAAATATTTATATGATAGAACTTTACTTCCATCTGAAGTAACTGGATCGTCCCAAGTTGCATCCACTTGACAATAACTTCCATTGATTTTTACAATATTCCATGCATGGGACTGTCCATCTGCAGTTCCTTTTACAACTTCACATTCCACATTAGCTAAACTGAGTAGCCTAAACATAGCTTTAGCATAACCTTCGCAAACTGCTTTCCCATTTACTAATACACCATAATCAGTAAAAGAAGCTTCTGGTAAAGTTCCATTTACATAATTAGTATAGTCATATGACGTATTATTTACTATATAATCGTGTATAGCTTTTTCTTTTTGTAAATCTGACATGCCGGGAGTAATTATACTTGCTATTATTTCATTTGCCTTACTTGCAGCAGCATCTCTCATTTGAATCATTTGCGACTTAGGCGTCGAATACTGAAATTGTATTTCCATATAGGTGTTTGTACCTATTTTATATATTGTTCCGCTTGCTCCAGTAATTCCATAATCTATATCATAATAATCATCTAAAATTTTATTTATTACATTTAAATTGTACGTATTAGAATCATAATTTAAAATTTTTAATATTAAACTATCATCAAAATTTGTTAATGAAAGTTTTACATCATTATAATAATCGTTATAATTACTAACAACGTATTTATAGCCATTTGCAATGTTTTGATAATCACCAGTACTTGAGGTGTTTGTACTATTTGATGCTGGAAGATTATCTGGCTGATTATTAGTTGCATCACTTTGGGCAACTACCTGCTGAACATCATTAGCTGCAACAGTTTTATTAGCTTGACTACTTGATTCCGGAACGGAAGCAGGTATTTGATTTTGAATTTTACTGCCGGTTAATGGTAAATTAGTTGTACTATTTTCTGGCTTAGATGCTGATGAAGGAACAAAATTTGCACCATTAGAGTTATTTTGTACGCTATTATTATTATTTGTATTATTACTTGTACTATTTTTAGGTTGAATCTTTGTATTACTTGCCACATTTGTTATTGAAGCTCCTAGGCTACTGTACCCAACAAAGTACGATGATATGCCAACTATTAATAATATAAAAACGCTTCCGATAAAATACTTTTTCAATTATTTCACCTACACTTTTTATTAAAAAATTTAGTAATGATATTACTGCACTCTTCTTCGTATAACCATATCACATCTACAAAATAATTCAATGTTATATTTTGTAAAATATTAATAGTCGAACCGCAAGCTCCAACCTTAGGGTCAAAGGTTCCGATATATATTCTTTTTATTCTAGCTGCTGCAATAGCTGCTGCACACATTGGGCATGGTTCTAATGTAACATACATTTCACACCCTTGAAGTCTCCAATTGTTTAGATATTCTGATGCCTTTTTTATAGCCAATATTTCAGCATGTGCTGTAACATCTTTTAACTCTTCCTTAAGATTATGTGCTCTAGCTATTATTATATTATCTTTAACGATAACTGCCCCTACAGGAATTTCATTTTTCTCATAAGCCTTTTGTGCTTCCTTTAATGCTTCAGTTAAAAAATCCATTTTTTAAAACCCTTACTTTATATTTTTTTATTTTATATTATAATATAAAATTAATATTTTAATAAGCTTATATTTAGTTAAATATTTATAAATTAAAATGACCTAGTATCATTAGGTTTCACTTTTCCATTAATGATACTAGGCAATTTTAGTTAAATTTTCATATTATTTTTATATATACTTACTAATTTCTCTACATCCTCAGCCTCCATAACAGAAGACATTACAGCAGCTCCAGCTGCACCAGCTCTGATTACTTCATTTATGTTATCTGCATTTATTCCACCGATTGCTATTATGGGTACCGATGTCTTTTTACTAATCCTTTCTAAAAAATCTATCCCTTTCCCTGGAAGTCCAGGTTTGCAAGTGGTTTCAAAAATATTTCCTGCCAAAATATAGTCTGCTCCCTTTTCAGTGACAGTCTCAGCTTCTTCAAGGCTATGTATGGATACACCCATTAATCCATCATACTCCTCTGTAAACTTTATAAAGGAATCATAAGTAAAATGTATTCCATCAGCTTTAACCCCTTTTGCTACTTCCAAATTGCTATTTATTATTAAAGGAACCTTTCCTGCTGTTACTTCCATTAACCTTTTTGCCAAGGAAGTAAGTTGCTGCTTATTAAGATCTTTTTCTCTTAAAATAATAGCATCTGCTCCACCTTTAACTGCCTTTTTAACAACAGTAACTAAATCACCTTTTTTAATTAACTTTCTATTGGTAATAATAAAAAGCTTTTTATCCATATTTCTTCACTCCCAATCCTTAAATATTGGGCAATAACCTTTGTTTATCAGCATACTTTTAATCTCATCTACAGACCTATTATCTGCAATTTCAAATTGCTTCTCACCTTTTTCAATAGACGAGTATCCTCCTATTTCTGTAGAAACACCAGCTGACATTTTTGTGACTCCTAAAGGTAACAAATTATCTCTCATCTCAGCAGTTTCACGAGTAGTTACATTGATTCCAGCTCTTGGCAAAAATATTTTAAAGGCAAGCATTATTTGAACCAAATTTTTGTCTGTAACATCATATATATCCGTAAAGCTTCCAGCATGCGGTCTAATTCTTGGAACTGACATGCTTATTTCCATATGAGGAAAATTATCTTGTATATATTTTGCATGCAGACCAGAAAAATATGCCTCCCTTCTCCAATTATCAAGCCCATATAGTGCACCTACTCCCATCCCTCTAATTCCAGCTCTTGCAGCTCTCTCTGGTGTTTCTAATCTATATCTATAAACTTTTTTAGGCCCAGCTAAATGTATTTCATCATATTTAATTGGATTATAAGTTTCTTGATAAATTGTTAAAGAATCTACACCACTATCTACAAGAAGTCTATATTCTTCTTCTTCTAAAGGATAAATTTCTATAGCAATAGAGTCAAAATACTTTTTCATAATTTTTATGCTATCTTTTATATATTGCACAGAACTATGAAACCTTGATTCTCCTGTAAGTACAATTATATGTTTTATTCCTGTAGCTCTTAATGCCTTAGCTTCCTCTTCCACTTCTTCTAAGCTAAGCTTTTTTCTAGCAATATGGTTTTCAACATTATATCCACAATAAGCACATTTATTTTCACAATAATTTGATATATAAATCGGTGCATACAAAAGCACCGTTTTCCCAAAGTTTCTTAAAGTAATTTGATTTGCCTTTTGTGCCATTTGTTCTAAATAGTTTTCAGCTACAGGAGATAATAGTACTAAAAAGTCTTCTTCACATAAAAAGTCCTTTTCTAATACTTCTTCAACTCTCTCCTTACTTACATTTTTATGAAATTCTTCAAAATCAAAATGTTGAAGTTTTGTACATATATCATAATAACTCATTTTCCCATCTCCTATCTTAAAAAGCCAGTGAGAGGTGATGATGCATCCGCATATTTCTTTTGAACTCCCATTTTAGCAAGATATCCTTTTCTTCCTGCCTCAACAGCATTCTTAAAGGCTTCTGCCATTAAAACTGGATCTTTAGCTGTTGCCAGTGCTGTATTTACAAGTACAGCACTGGCTCCCATTTCCATAGCTATTACTGCGTCGGAAGGTCTTCCTATACCTGCATCTACAACTATTGGCAATTTTATTTCTTCAATTAAAATTCTTATCATTTCAACAGTTCTAATTCCTCTATTAGTTCCAATAGGTGATCCAAGAGGCATTATAGCTGCAGCTCCAGCATCAGCCATCCTTCTCCCATCGATTAAGTCTGGATTCATATATGGCAGTACTATAAAACCTTCTTTAGCTAAAACTTCTACTGCCTTTGTAGTTTCATAATTATCTGGCAATAAATATTTGTTATCAGAAATAACCTCTACTTTTATCCAATTACCACAGCCTGCTGATCTCGCCAATCTAGCTAACCTTATTGCTTCTTCAGCATTTCTAGCTCCAGAAGTATTTGGCATCAATATTTTACTATCTATATAATTAATTATATTGTCATCTTCTCCATCAAAGTCTACCCTTCTCAAGGCTGCAGTGACAACATCCGTACCACTTGCCTTTATTACTTCTGGAATTATTTTATTTGATGAAAATTTACCTGTCCCTACAAATAATCTACTGTTAAGTTCTATCCCACCTATTTTTAATATATCCACTTTACACACTCTCTTCCTTTAATATTATTCTTAAAACTGCATTAGCTTCATGATTTGCAGCTACTGCAACTCTAGGCGCCATTAAACCTCTTCCAACCTCTGCCTCTGTTTTTAAGTCTCCAACCATATAGAAATTATGTTTTAACTTTGTAGTCATAATTGTATTTGCTGTTTCATATCCTGCCATTCCCGAAGCTGCCACTATTATTTTATCTTTCATCTTTTTAAGTACGGTATTGACAAGCTCTGCTTTACATACTGGATTATCGAAAGCTTCAATTATAATATCTACATTTTTAAATATGTGTTCTATATTGCTTTCATCCAAAAAAGCATCTACTGTATTAACTTCAATGTAAGGGTTACAATCTTTTATTATTTGTGCTAACGCTTCTGTTTTTTTCATGCCTATATTTTTAGTAAAATAATACTGCCTATTTAAGTTGCTTGGTTCTACCACATCAAAGTCTACTAAAACAAGAGTTCCTACACCTATACGAGCTAAAGAAACCGCTGCATTTGAGCCAAGACCACCAAGACCTGCTATTCCAACTCTTGCTTTCTTTAATTTTTCATGAATCTTAGGTGTATGCCTCGCAACCATTAATGCCTCTAGTTCATCTTCTTCTGGAATTTCTCCTTTTTTTATTAAAACAATCTCATCAAAGGGTTTTAATATTTTATTTTGTTTAAAAGGAAACCCGTTATAGATTATTATATCTGCATCTTTTTTAAATCTTTCTTTAACTTCTAGTAGTGTCATATTTTCTTCAACCTTTTTTAATCTTTGATTGATATATATATCCATTTAACCTCCTCCTACAAATCTAATAATCTCTACCTCTGAATTACTATTAAGCTTTTTATGTTTATATTCATCCTTTAAAATTATATCTTTATCTAATTCTACAACTACTTTATTATAATCAAGCTTAAGCTCCTTAAGTAAGCACTCTATTGTAATTCCATCCTTAAAATTCATTTCCTTTCCATTTATGAGCATACTCTCACCGCCTATATGTTTAAATCCTCATTATTTAATATCTTTTTCATAGTTCTCATTGAGCACATCTTTCCGCACATAGTACAGCTGTCTGTGTGCTCTGGAAGCGACTCATCACGATATCGTTTTGCCTTTTCACCATCTATTGCAAGACTGAACATTGTATCCCAGTCAAGGTCTGCTCTAGCTTTACTCATAGCATTATCCCATGCTTTGGCACCATTTATTCCTTTTGCAATATCTGCAGCATGTGCAGCTATTTTAAAGGCTACTATTCCTTCCTTCATATCCTCTAAAGAAGGCAATCTTAAATGTTCTGCTGGTGTAACATAACATAAAAAATCCGCTCCACTTGAAGCAGCTATAGCACCACCTATTGCTGCAGTTATATGATCATAACCTGGTGCTACATCTGTAACTAGTGGTCCTAGTACATAAAATGGAGCTCCATGACATAATTTTTTCTCTAAAAGCATGTTTGCCTGAATTTCGTTAAGAGGCATATGCCCTGGGCCTTCTACCATAACTTGAACATTTCTTTCCCATGCTCTTTTTGTTAATTCTCCAAGCGTTATAAGCTCTTTAATTTGTGATGCATCGGAAGCATCCTTAATAGAGCCTGGTCTCATAGCATCACCAAGAGATATAGTAATATCATATTTTTCACAAATATCTAATAATCTATCGTAATGTTCATAAAAGGGATTTTCTTTGTTATTTAGTTCCATCCACGCAAATAATAGACTTCCACCTCTTGAAACTATATTAGTTAATCTCGGGTTCCTTTTTATTGTTTCTGCTGTTTCTCTATTCATACCTGCATGAATAGTTATAAAATCAACACCATCTTCCCCGTGCTTTTCTACCACCTTAAAAAATTCATCAACAGTTATGTCCTTCAAATTTTTATCATGAAAACCTATTGCATCATACATAGGCACAGTTCCAACCATAACTGTTGAAATATTTATTACTTCCTTTCTCATATGTTCCGTTTTGCCATAATTTGATAAATCCATGATAGCTTCTGCTTTCATCTTTATTGCTGTTTTAACTTTGTCCAATTCTTTTTCCATATCTGCACAATCTTTTGATATACCTAAATTTACATTAATCTTAGTTCTAAGTCCTTCTCCTACTCCTTCTGGGTTTAAACCTTTGTGATTTTTATTTGCTGGTATTACTACCTTTCCTTCTGCAATTAACTCTCTTAATCTTTCTTCTCTAATACCTTCTTTTTGTGAAACTATTTTCATTTCTTTTGTTACTATCCCTTTTTTCGCTGCATCCATTTGTGTTGTGTAATTCATTATACCCACTCCTTATTTATTTTTATAAAAAAACAGCCTGATGCAGATTTAGCATCAGGCTGTTTTTTTAATGTTATTAAAATAAAAAAGCTTGCAAAAGCAAGCATTATTTGAAAACATTCAAAACCTTTGCTTCCCTACGATGGTTCTAACCAAATCAGGTTCATAGAGTTAGGAAATTTCCCTCTCAGCCAAATGGCACCCCTAGCAACAAACTATTTTATTATTTAACTTATATTACTATAACTTTTTAGCTTTGTAAACTACTTTTTTAATTCATCTTTAACTTCCGAATAAAGTCTAAAACTATTTCCAATTATTCTTTTAGCCACATACATTGCATTATCAGAAAAATTTATTAATGCTTCCATATCGGTTTCATCATCGGGAAAAATTGATACGCCTATACTTGTATTAATTAAAATGTCTATTCCATTAACAACTATAGGTTCATTAAATGCATTCATAATCTTTCTAATAAATAAATTAACGCTACTTAAATCTTTAACCTTAGCTTGAATAATGACGAATTCGTCTCCTCCCATTCTACCAAAAGCATCTATTTCTCTAATAATATTATTAATTCTATTTGCAACCTCTTTTAAAACCTTGTCCCCGGAATCATGTCCATAATTATCATTTATGCTTTTAAACTTGTCTACATCAAAAAATAAAACTGCCAACTTTTCATTATTCCTTTTAGCATACCCAAGCATATATGAAAATTTATTTATTAATGCTGCCCTATTGGCTATATTCGTCAAAAAATCATGATTTGCCATATATTCTAAATTTTCTTGAAATCGCTTTCTTTCTGAAATATCCTTAATAACACTCATTACTAATTGTTCACCGTCCATATCCGCGCTATTTGAAGTCACTTCTACTGGAACTATTGTACCATCCTTCTTTTGATGAAAGGTTTCAAAAACTATTCCTTCTTTAATAGCAGTTTCAAATTGATACTTAAAGTTTTTTCTTTCTTCAGTAGACCTTATTTCATAAACATTTTTCCCAATAAGCTCGGCTTTAGTATATCCATATAACTTTTCTGAAGCATTATTAGCGTCTACTATTATTCCTTTTTCATTAATTAAAAATATAGCAAAAATCGAATTATACAGTAACTGGCTATACATTTCTTTGTACTTAATTACCTTAATGGAATCAGTTATATCAACAAATAATGCATAAAATTCTCCTTTAACATCACTGAAAGCAACAATTTTATAATGTTTTTTACTCTTTTCCCCATAATACTGCAATTTTTTATTTGAAAGCTTTATAGATACCTCACTAAAAACATTAAGTAACCTATTATCTAACCTTTCAAAAACTTGAGATGCTCTTTTTGAAATTACCTGTTCCTTTTTCATATTAATTAACTTTTCGAAACTCTTATTCATGTCTATTATAATACAATCTTCTGGAATATTTTTATTATAAATTATTTTGCCATGAATAAACCCTTCTCTCATATGCTCGAACAAACTTATGCAATACTGTTTTTCTCTAATACAATTCGTATCTTTCACAAAAAGCCCCTCTCCTAATTATATAGATAATGGTAAATTTTTAATGCTTTTTATAAGATATTATCATATTATTAATAAAATAACTAGATTTTTTATAATAATTTAACAATAGTCATAATAATAAAAGTTATCTTATGTGGCTGTAAAAGTTGAATTTTTTTATTAATTCCATTAAAATCAAATTATATAACATAAAGGAGGTACCAAAGTATGGAAAGACCATTTCTATTATCTACAAGAGCTACAAATGAAAATTTTGCAGGTTATACCTATCACCTAGAAGGAGAACTTGTCCCATCACTTACAATCGAACTTCAAGCTAATCAAAAAATATTTTTTGAACATCATATTTTATTATGGAAGCATCCACAAATAAGTATAGGAATTCGTCCAATGAAAGGTGCACTTAAACGTATGGTTGCAGGAATGCAAATATTTATAACTGAAGCAGAGGGACCTGGACAAATAGCCTTTAGCCGTGATGGTGCAGGTCATGTTTTTGGCGTTCACATGAAAAAGGGTGACGAATTACATATTCGTGAGCATCAATTTCTTGCCGCAACAAATAATATAGAATATACTTTTGAACGTGTAAAAGGTTTTTCAAATATGCTTTTTTCTGGTACTGGTTTTTTCATTGATAAGTTTAGATGTACTGACGGCGATGGCATACTTTGGTTACATGGTTATGGCAATGTTTTTGAAAAGGTTCTAGCTCCAGGCGAGCAGATTGATGTTGAACCTGGTGGCTGGCTTTATAAAGATCCAACTGTTAATATGGAAACAAATATTCAGTCCCTTTCTACTGGCATATTTGCAGCAACAAATATAATAACAAATAGATTCACGGGACCAGGAAGAGTTGGTATACAGTCTATGTATTACCATCTTGAGACTAGTCAATAAAAGAAAAGAGAGAAGAATATTTAAATCTTCTCTCTTTTACTTATTATTAGCTATATTCCAGCTTCTTTAAATTTATGTTCCATAAATTCCGTGACTTTATGAAAGTATTTTTTTAATCTAGATGCCACAATAAAAACTACAACAAATACTAGAAGCATACAAACATCGAAATATACATTTGACCAAATTGGACCTGCTATAGCTTCTCTGAATCCAGAAATAGCATAGGTGAATGGCCACAAAGGCTGTAATAGACCAAATACTTCTGGATTGGTTTGTATAGGATAAATTCCTCCTGACCCTGCTATTTGAAACACCATTATAACTACAGCTATAGCTTTACCTACATTGCCAAATAAAGATACCAACGTAAATATTATGACTGTAAAAGTAAATGCTGATATTTGCGATATAGCAATCATAAGCGGCATATTTTCTGGATTCACCCCTAATATAAACTTATCACCTATAGTTACTATAAATGCTTGTACTTGTGATATTGATAAGAAAAGCAGCATCTTTCCAAAATGTTTTTGCCTTAAAGTAAGCTTTTCATGTTCAAATTCCATACATTCAACAGATAAAAGAGAAGATAATAAAAGTGCCCCAACCCATATTGCTAATACTGTATAAAAAGGTGTTAATCCTACTCCAAAAACACCATCTCCATACACATCAACCTGCTTTAAATCTATTGGTGAGGAGAGGAAACTAGAAATCTCTCCCGGGTTCATATCTAAAAGTTTAACTATCTTATCTATAGTGCCCTCATCCATATTTTTCATTTTATCCATTAAAGTCTTTAGTTGGCTTTGTATACTAGCCAATCTACTATTTAGTTCGGAAGCCTGATTAACTGAAACGTCTGAAGTTGACATACCAAAATCAGCTACTGCATTTAACTGCGGAACTATTACCTTTTCTGCCTCTAACAAATTAGAAACATTATCTAAACTGCTAGATGTATTTTCAGCATAGTTATCTAAAACAGGAATTACCACATTATAAATTTGATTTGATATTCCTGTAAGGCTACTAGTTACTTGATTGCCAAGATTTGATAAATTATCTAATACTGTGTTATTTGCATTTTTTGAGGCATTTATATTTACATTATTATTTAGCTGTGTTAAGGCTGTTTTTTGTGCCTTAATTATAGTTTCTAAAGCTTGCAGCGAATTTATGGCATTAGTTATATTTTGATTGCTAATAGTATTATTTACTGCTTCTAAGCTTTGAACTTGACCATCTATAAGATTTGTCATAGAATTAGAAATATTTGACATCTGATTTATAGTGTTAGTAATATTATCCGTGCTTACTCCGTTATTTATATCCTTTAGCTTTTGGAGCAGCTGTTGATATTCATTGTTTAAGGTTCCAAGTTGAACCATATCATTATTTAAGTTTAATGCTGCTGTATCTACAACATCCTTTGTGGACAAAACTAATGTTTTGCTTGCTTCTGTAGCGCTTTGAAGATTATTTATTTGGTCAGTAATTTCTGGAAGCTTTGTTTTTGAGTCAGATAAAAAGCTTTTTAAAGATTTTGAGGTATTGCTTGCAGAATTTATATAGTTAATAATAGAACCTATATCATCATATGCCTGCTTTACTGTGTCATTAATTTGAACTATTTGAGCCTTGTTTACGCTAACCTTGCTGCCAACACCATTAAGTATGTTAAAAGCCTCTTTATCTACCACACTATTAAAGGAACTTTCTATATTATATGTAAGCTTATCTTTCGCAGCACTTGTAATTTTAGCTGCTATAGCATTTAACTTTTCGTTATCTCTATATATGATACTTGGCTTCTTAGGTGCTGATGTAGTCAAACTTACTAAACCTTTTGTAAAATCATTTGGTATTTCTATTAATGCATAATACTTACCTTCATTCAAACCATAATTACCTTGCCATTCATCTATGAAAATCCAATCTATAGATTTATTTTTCTTAAGACTTGCTACTATATTATCGCCAGCATTAATATTTTTTCCGTTGAATTCAGCTCCTTCATCCTCATTTACAATTGCTATTGGCAGATTTCCTGTGTTAGCATAAGGATCCCAACAAGCCTTTATGTTTATCCACGCATAAAGAGAAGGTAAAATACATAACCCAATTACTATTATTAAAGCTCCCTTATTTTTAACTATGCTTTTTAAATCTCTTTTATATATCTTAAATACTTTCCTCATCTTTCCTCCTATAAGCATTTCCAAAGTCTATCTATTCACCTATTCCAGAGTTTTTAAAGCTTGCTTCAAATCTAGAAATTTTTCCGTCTAATGGCTTCTTTAAAAAGAAACCAAAGAAAATAAAAAATGTGGCAATTATAACTAGTAAAACAAAATCAAAAATTACACTCCCTATTAATGGTCCTGCTATAGCTTCCCTAAAACCACCTATACTATAAGTAAAAGGGAAGAGAGGCTGGAATATTCTAAAAAGCAAAGGATCTACTTGTATTGGGTAAGTACCACCACTTCCAGCTAATTGAACTATCATATATACAATTGAAATTGCTTTCCCTATATTACCAAGCACTGAAACTAAGGTGTAACAAATAGTAGCAAATACTGCAGAAGAAAATACTGCAAAACATATCATTAGAAACGTATTAACTGTATAAACACCTAAAATAAACTTATCGCCTAAGGAAACAATTAAACCTTGAATCATTGCCAAAGTAATAAAGGTTAGCATCTTTCCAAAATGTTTTTCTCTAATTGTCAATTTTTCTATACCGTCAAAGTGAGCTATTTCTGTCTTTAGCATAGAGGTAAGTAACAATGCTCCAACCCAAAGGGCTAATACGGAATATACTGGAGCCATTCCTGAACCGTAATTTGGTATAGCATATATAGCCTCTTCCTGCAAGTCAAAAGGTGAAGAAACAAAATTACCCATAAACTTAGGGTCGGCTTCTAATATACTTATTATTTGTACTATATCATTATTATTAACATACTGTAGCTTATCGCTAAGTTGACTTATAATACTTTTATATTGGAGCAATCTACTATTCAAATCTCCTGACACCTTGTTTGCAAGATTACTTCCATCTATTGCAGTGTTCATTAAATTATCAATTTGATCGTTCAATCCCTTTGCAGTATTTAGTAAATCACCAGCATCGCTAGTAGCTTGTATTAAATTATTAGCTATAGTATTAATTGTTCCTTTTGTTGTTGAATTATATTGCTTAGTAACAGCAATTACTCTATTGTTTATTGTTGTTAAATCACTACTTATAGAGTTCATTAATGTCTCATTTTGAGAATTAGCTGATGCTATTTGCTGCTGCAGATTACTAAGTCTACTTTTTTCATCGCTTATAGAACTTTGAATGCTACCCAAGGATTCAATTATAGATGAAATATTTGCATTAGGGCTTTTAGAATTTATACTGCTTAAATAGTCTGTTATTGAAGTAATGGCATCACTAGCAGACTGAAGCTGTGAAATTATTTGAGTAATTGTAGCACTACTTTGTGTACTTGTATTTGTGCTTATTGAAGCATTTAATTGATTAGTTAAAGCCTGTGTATTATTAACATCCGCTTCCATGGAGTTTAAGGCTAAATCTAAATTATTCATGCTAGTATTTAATGTAGTTTGAGTAGATTGAAGTATATCCTTGTTATTGCTATTTATTGCTATAAGAGAATTTAATCCACTGTCTACCGATGGAAAAGTAGCTTTCATCTCAGTTAAAAAGCTAGAAAGACTTGCTGAGTTCTCATTAATGGACTGAAGCATCATAGTGATGGCATCCATGTTTTTATTAACTTCTATTATATTATCCTTTAAATTTATAATATCATTTTTATTTTGCTCAGCGTCCTTTCCATATCCATTAATTGCGGAAAAAGCAGTCTCATTTAAGCTTTCAATAAAATTTGAAGTTATTTGACTAACTAAAGTACTGGCAGCCGTATCTGTTATTTTTTCTGCTACTGGATTTTGTTTAGTATTTACCTTGTATATAATTTGTGGCTTTGTATATTTGTCAGATAAAAAGCTTAAAAAATCTTTACTAAAGTCTTGTGGAATCTCAATAACCGCATAATAGGTTCCATCAACTACCCCTAAATCTGCATTTTGTGAATTTACAAACTTCCACCCAATCTTATGGTTGGTTTTCAGCTGATTAACAACTTCATCACCTATATTTATATCTTTATTTTGAAACTTTACCGACTTATCATTATTAACTACAGCCACAGATATAGTGCTTGTATTATCATATGGGTCCCAACAAGCTTTAATGTTTATCCATGCATACAATGACGGCAAAATGCATAATCCTGCTACAATTAATAAAGCAATAGGATTATGTTTTATGCTTATCATATCTCTTTTCCATACTTTTATGCAATTTATTATACTTTTCTTCATGTCTTCACCTGCATTTTAATTATAGTAAGCTTAAAAAAACTATAATGAGATTATAACATAAAAAAAGAAGCAAAAGGCATAAAATTCTAACCTTGTGCTCTTATTGCTCAAATTTTACATAATTGAGCTTTTAATTCTTTGAATATGCATTGCTATATAGGCAACTTCCTCTTCTACTACTTTTACATTTATATCGGCTTGAATAATTTCAGAAACCTTTATTGCAATTTCATATGAATCACTATATTGGCTCTTGATTACATCTAATAACTCATTTTTTATTATAATACCATTGATTATTCTTTCTATAGCAAACCTAATATGTGTGAGAAACCTAGCATAATCTAATGACTTCTTATCAATTTTAATACTTAAAGCTTCTTCTATAAAGCTTATAATCTTGCTGCATAAATAGGTATACCTATATGCAGTAGATACTTTTTCTTTATTTATAGAAGAATGTATGTGTAGTGCTATAAAGCCTATTTCATCATCTGGTATAGATATTTTAAGCCTATCTTCTAGTATTTTTACTGCTTTTCCTGCTATTTCATATTCTTTTTTATAAAGGGTTTCTATTTCAACCAAGAAAGGATTATTTAAATTATTATTTTCCTTTAACCTTTTAATTGTATATGCAATATGGTCTATTAATGATATATGAATTCTTTCGTTAAGCTCCTTATCAAATTCATTAGATATCATATAAATAACTTCCTCGCATAAGCCTATAAAATTATTATCCAATTTGCTTGCTAATTCATTAAAGTTGCTATTATTAGACTTATCTTCAATAGAAAATATTTTATCTATTTTAATTGAATTAGCAATTATATCTCCTGTTCTTTTCCCAAAACCTATACCTTTACCAAACAATATTTTTTCATTTTTATCATGAGAAACAAAAAGTACATTGTTATTAAATACTTTAATTACTTTATAATTAGTGTTTGATAAATTTTCCATTAATTTTACCTCCCCAGATAAAATCCAAAATATTTGCTGGCAAACAATTTTATTTTAATTTTTTAGCTGCTTCTTCGTCTAAAATTATAGTTACATCTTGATGTAATTGTAAAATGGATGAAGGGATTTCTGGTGAAATTTTACCATATAAAGTGTTATATATAGCTTCAGCTTTAGATTCTCCTGTAGCTAACAAAATAATTTTTTTAGATTGCAATATAGTTTTTATTCCCATACTTATTGCTTTCTTTGGAACCTCATCAATTGAATTAAAAAATCTAGCATTTGATTTTATAGTTTTTTCATCTAATTCCACAAGATGAGTTTGTGCCTCAAAATTTACATTGGGTTCATTAAAACCTATATGTCCATTCACACCTATTCCAAGAACCTGTATGTCTATTCCACCTGCTTCTTTTATTTTCTTCTCATAACTTAAACAATCTTCTTCCACATCGTCGGAAGTTCCTTTAGGCACATTTACATTATTTTTATCTATATTAATAAATTTAAAAAAATTATTCATCATATAATAATAGTAGCTTTGGCTATTTTCTTTTTCTAAACCATAATATTCATCTAAATTGAAGGTTTTTACCTTAGAAAAATCAACTTCATTTCTATTATATTTTTCTACTAACTCTTTATACATTCCTAACGGTGTATCACCAGTAGCTAATCCTAAAATACTTTGTGGTTTTATAACTACTTGACTAGCTATAATGGATGCTGCCTTTTTGCTCATTTCTTCATAATTTTTTACAACTAATAATTCCATAATAACACCTCTTATTTTTTATTTTTTGTATACTATTTGACCTTCTATAATAGTTTGTTCAACACAGAAATCATCATCAAATATGATAATATCTGCATTTTTACCTATTTCAATGCTTCCAATCTTATTATCAAGTCTAAGATTTCTCGCTGGATTTAATGATGCCATATTAACGGCTTCATTTATCTTTATGTTTGTATTTTTCATAAAATTTTTAACTGCCATATTTAAAGTTAAAATGCTTCCAGCAAGGGTTCCATCTTCAAGTCTTGCCGAATTATTTTTAACAATAACCTTTTGCCCACCTAATTCTGAAATTCCATCCTTTAAGCATCCAGCTCTCATGGAGTCAGTTATTAATATTAATTTATCTTTCCCTTTTATTTTTAAAAGTATTTGAAAGATTGCAGGATTAACATGAATGGTATCTGCTATAAGTTCACAGTATATATCACTATTGAAAATTGCACCTATTATGCCTGGTTTCCTATGATTAAGTGGATTCATTGCATTAAATATATGAGTAGCGCTATTTATTCCTAGACTTATAGCTTCCATAGCTTCTTCATAAGTAGCATCAGAATGTCCAATAGATAAACTTATATCAGTCTTTTCTCTTATTTCTCTTATAAAATTAAAATTCACATCTTTTTCTGGTGCTAAAGTTATTAATTTTATAATATCCTTGTATTTTTCGATAAAATTATACTCCGGTTCAATTATAAAATCTTCTTTTTGAGCTCCCTTATATTTTTTATTTATAAACGGACCTTCTAGATGAGCACCTATTATTTTTGCACCTTTTAAATTTAAACTTTTGCAATATTCAATATTATCTAATGCCTTATATATACTATCTTTATCCATAGTCATAGTAGTTGGAAGAAATGATGTTACTCCATTTTTAACTATAACTTCACTTAAGCCCTTTATTGCTTCTACTTCTCCATCCATAGCATCATGCCCACCAGATCCATGAATATGTATATCTATAAATCCTGGTGAAACATAGCTTCCATTTGCATCAATTACTTCAATATTAGAATATTTTTTGCTATCCATTTGTTCCATAAAATACTTTTCTTCTACAATATCTTTTATTTTTTCATTAAATAGAAGTACCTTATTTAAGAGCACATTATCTTTAGTAATAATTTTTCCATTGATTATAGCTTTCATTTTTAACCACCTACTTTTTATAATTTTGTAAAACTTTAGCTATCTTTCCATTATACCTTTGTAACATTAACTCAGCTTCTTCTATAGGCATACCTGTTTCAATAACAACAATTGCAACCTTAGGGTCAAAACTGCACTTATTAAGTGTAGCTTCAATAGTATTTAAATCTGCAGCAGTAGCTAAACTAACAATCTCTTTAACTCTATTTTGAAGCTTTTTATTTATTGGTTTTACATTTACCATCAGATTCAAATATGTTTTGCCAAGCTTTATCATAGATGTAGTGCTTAGCATATTTAAAACCATTTTCTGAGCAGTTCCAGCCTTCATTCTAGTAGATCCTAATATAATTTCTTGACCAACATCAACAGATATGGTTAAATCACAAATATCCTTTAAGCTACCTTTATTAGAGCACATTACACCTATCGTTTTACACTGGAGCTCCTTTCCATAGCAAACTGCTTTTTTTACATATGGCGTATTTCCACTAGCAGAAATTCCAACTAAAATATCATTTTTAGTTAAATTTATAGCTTTAAGATCATTAAGGGCTAACCCTTCATCATCCTCAGTATGCTCAAGCCATCCACCTAGTGCCTCATTTCCACCGGAAATAATGCCTTGTACCATAGAATCTTCAACTCCAAAGGTAGGGGGACATTCTGAAGCATCTATAACAGCAAGCTTTCCACTAGTGCCGCTACCTACATATATCAGTCTTCCACCCATTTCAAAACTTTCTACTATTAAATCCACTGCCTTCGATATTTTTTCTAATTGTATTTCTACTAGGTAAGCTATTTTTTTGTCTTCATCATTAATCCTTTTTAAAATTTCTAAAGTACTTAAATCATCTAACTTTTTTTCTTCTATCACCTTTATCACCCTCCTTTAATATCAAACAGCAATGAGTGTATATTAATGAGTTGGTTACACAAACTTAAAGAAATTAATTATTCTAATATAACTTCGTATTTATACTTATCACTTCTGTAAATTGCATTAGTATATTCAATATGAATTCCTTCTTTTGTATAAGTGCTCCTCTTAAAAAGTAGTGCTAAAGGTGAACTCGGTTTGTTTAAGAGGGCATTTTCATAATCATTCAACATTATAGGCTCGATTGTCTGTTTTGCCTTACTTGGATAATAATTATAATGTTCTCTAAGTACATTGTATAAAGATTTGCCTTCTATCATATTTTGAGTCATATCTGGGCATAAATTATGTGGAATATATGCTGTTTCAATAGCAACAGGTTCGTTATCACTTATCCTTAATCTTTTTATTTCTATTACCTTATCATTTTCTCCTGTCATATCAAGTATAGTTTTAACTTGCTTTGTTGCTTGTTTAATTTCAAAAGATAAAATTTTTACAGCATTATTTAATCCTCTTTCTTTCATTTCCTCTGTGAAACTTTTTAAATATTTCAATTCATGCTTTTCCTTTGGTCTTGCTACAAATGTACCTTTCCCTTGTTCTCTATATAATACACCTTGATTTACAAGCTCAAGAATTGCTTTATTAACGGTCATCCTACTTACTCCTTGAAACTCGCTTAATTCTCTTTCAGTAGGTATCGTATCACCAGCTTCTAATTCTTCATTTTCTATCATTTCTAAAAGTATTTCTTTAATTTGATAATAGATAGGCACAGGACTATCTTTTGAAATCCTTCTCAAATTGCAAGCCTCCTTCTGTATTAAACATGCAATAAATTTAACCTGAAATTTTTTTTGTAACTTTCTAAAATTTATTATAACATATAGTTGACATGTTGTATAGACCAATATATAATAAAGTCAATAAAACGTTTGCAGAATTTATTTTGCAAAATATATTTATGTTGATTATACCGTAATCAATTATTACAGCGTGTCACCATTAAACTGGGCAAAAGCTGAAAAAGATGATAATTTATCTTTTTCAGCTTTTTATTTGCTCAAAAATAACTTTGTATTTAAGGATTTAATATCCTTAAAATAAATTTTTGGAGGGAATTATAATTATGATGAAGTATCTACAAAAACTAGGAAAATCATTAATGCTCCCAGTAGCTTGTTTACCTGCCGCAAGTATTTTAATGGGTATCGGTTATTGGATGGACCCAACTGGTTGGGGAGCACACAACGTAGTAGCAGCCTTTTTAATAACAGCAGGTGGAGCTCTAATTAACAATATGGGTATTTTATTTGCAATCGGTGTTGCTGTCGGTATGTCAGACGATAATGATGGTACCGCAGGACTTGCTGGGCTTGTTTCATGGCTAATGATTACAACTTTATTATCGCCAGCTTCAGTAGCAATGTTTAAAGGCATAAAGGTTGCAGCAGTTCCTGAAGCCTTTAGCCAAATCCAAACTCAATTTATAGGTATTTTAGCAGGATTAATTGCTGCAAATTGCTATAATAAATTTAAGGGTACAAAATTACCAGACGCATTAGGCTTTTTTAGCGGTAAACGTTCTGTTGCAATAGTAACAGCTATAGCCTCAATAGTAGCAGCTGCCATTTTATTCTTCATCTGGCCAGTAGTATATGGCGGACTAACAACTTTCGGTAAAACTATTGTAGCAACTGGTGCTATTGGTGCTGGTATTTATGCCTTTCTTAATAGACTACTATTACCTTTTGGTCTTCACCATGCACTTAACTCTGTATTTTGGTTTAATGTTGCTGGAATAAATGACCTTGGCAACTTTTGGTCTGGAAAAGGAACTTATGGAGTTACTGGTATGTATATGACCGGCTTCTTCCCAGTAATGATGTTTGGTTTGCCTGCCGCTGCATTAGCAATGTATCATACTGCAAAAGATAAAAAGAAGAAAGTTGTTTATGGTTTATTATTATCTGCAGCAATATCTTCTTTCTTTACTGGCGTTACAGAGCCAATGGAATTTGCTTTTATGTTCTTAGCACCAGAATTATATGTTATTCATGCTGTTTTAACAGGAATTTCTGCTACCGTATGTGCACTGCTTCCAGTAAGAGCCGGATTTAACTTTAGTGCAGGTTTTGTAGATTTCTTCCTAAGCTTTAAAGCACCAATGGCTGAAAACCCTATCTTACTGATTCCAATTGGTTTAGTATTCGGAGTTATTTATTATGTAGTATTCCGTTTTGCAATAATTAAATTTAACTTTAAAACACCAGGAAGAGAAGATGATGATAATGAAGAAGAATTTGTTGCTAAGCTTTCCAATAATGATTATACTCAAGTTGCAACTGTCATACTAGAAGGTGTTGGTGGAAAAGAAAATATTATTTCTATTGACAATTGTGTAACCAGATTGCGTTTAGAAATAAAAGATCAAGCGTGTGTTAACGAAAAGCTTATAAAATCCGCAGGAGTTTCTGGCGTAATTAGACCGGGAAAAAACAGTTTACAAGTAATTGTCGGAACTCAGGTACAATTTGTAGCCGATGAATTTAAAAAATTGTGTAATTAACTTACTAATACTTCAAGGGGATGTCGCACATAAATAAAGATGCGACGCAAGTTGCCTCTATAAAAATCCTAAGAAAGTGCAACGCATTGAGTTTTAATTGACAATGGACAATTGACAGTTGACAATGAAGGATGTTTTTCTTCCTTTCAGTCAGAAAAACTACAAATTATTATATTTAGGTTTTGCATAACAAAACCATCCGAAATTAATTGCCTTTAGGCAATAAAATTGTTTAAAGATTTTTCGTAGAGTAGCGTAGGAAAATCCACAATCATTGTCAATTATCCATTGTCAAATGTCAATTAAAAAAATAATGCGTTTCACTTTTTAACAATTTAAGCTTAAGAGTTAGTGCGTAATATTTTTCTATTGCTACAACCCCTACAACTTTTATAAAAAAGGAGATAACTATATGTTTGGCTTACTTAAAAAAAAATATGAACTAATTGCTCCACTATCAGGTAAGGTGTTAGATCTATCAAAATCTGAAGATCCTGTTTTTTCAGGAAGACTTACCGGTGACGGTGTTTTGATTGACCCTACTAGCGATATCGCGGTAGCGCCTGCTGATGGCACTTTATCAATGGTATTTAAAACTAACCATGCTTTTGGAATGACACTTGAAAATGGTATTGAATTATTAGTTCACATAGGAATGGATACTGTTGAACTTTTAGGCGAAGGCTTTGAAAGGCTTGCTGAGGAAGGAACTTTCGTAAAAAAAGGAACTCCCATTATTAAAATCGATGTAGCTTTCATTAAATCACATGGTAAACAATTACTCACACCAGTAATAATAACCAATCCATCCGAGCTTAAAGACCTAACATGTAATATTGATTCTACAGTAAAAGGTGGTAAGGACGTTATCCTAACTTATAAATTATAAATTTATAAGTTAGGATAACAAAAAGGAGCTGTCACACAAAAATATTGTGCAATAGCTCCTTTTTTGTGTATTTATTTGCTATTTTTTAGCATAATAAACTATAAAAGTCATATTGTTTCAACAATTTTTAAAAAAATATTAATATTCTGAAAATTTATTGAATATTCTTGTTAAATATTATATATTTAAATCAATGCTTACTAAATTTTATTTCTATTTTTAGTTTGTAATAAAGATTAATCAAAAATATTGGGGGGAAAAAATATGAACTTTATAAAAAATGCTCAAATTAAAAGCAAATTATTTTTCATGTCCACATTATCTCTAATTTTTATGATTATAATTGGTCTAACCGGTTTATTTTATGTTAATGCATCAAATAATAATACAAATGCACTATATAACAACAATTTTTTGCCGCTGGAATATGTTGAAAGCGCAAAAAATGTATACGATTTATCTAGTAAAGACTTATTTGAATTAATGATTACTACAGATACAAACAGGAATACTCAGCTTGAACAGTCAATAAATAATGCCTTTACTCAAATTAATACATACTTAGTCGAATATAAAAAAACATCTTTAGATTCCTTTGAAACTTCTAACCTTAACCAATTAAGCACAAACTTTGCAGATGCAAAAACTATAGAAAATTCTATAGTTTCATTAGCCTTATTAAATGAAAATACTCAGGCATATGCTGCGTATAATCAAAATCTAGTAAATTATAATCAAAAAATAGATGCTACCTTTACAAGCCTTATCAATTACTATACCTCAAATTCAAATCAACTTAACAAACAAAGTCAATCTAATAATATTCAAACTTTTATTATTATATTAAGTGTATTAGCAATCGCTTTAGTAATATCATTTATAATATCTACTTATATTACAAACTTAATTTCAAAGCCCCTAAAAAATATGGATTTTTACATTAAAAAAATTGCAGAAGGTGACTTTAGCAAGGAAACCTTTAAAATAATTAAAGATACTACTATTACTGATGATGAACTTGGAAGCCTAACTAGTTCTGTAATGGAAATGCATGAAAGTTTAAGCCAATTACTATTAAAGGTTTCTAATTCCTCTGAGCAAATTGCCGCTGCTTCACAAGAACTAAATGCTAATGCAGAAGAATCTTCAAAGGGGATTGAAGAAACTGCTAAATCAATTAATACAATTACAGAAGGAATAGATGCGCAGCTAAATACCGTTGTAGAAACTTCTAATATAATAGACCAAATGTCTATGCATACAAAACAGGTTGCTTCAAACAATACTAACACTGAAAAGGTTGCAATAAAAACTTTAGAAGCAACAGAAGAAGGCAATAAAGCTATTTACACTACTAAAGAACAAATGACTCATATAGAACAAATCGTAATAAAATTAGATGAAGTTATTAAATTATTAGGTCATAGATCTACTGAAATAGGTCAAATAGTTGATGCCATTTCAAGTATCGCAGAGCAAACCAACCTATTAGCTTTAAATGCTGCAATTGAAGCTGCACGGGCTGGAGAGCAAGGAAAAGGCTTTGCTGTGGTTGCCGATGAAGTTAGAAAACTAGCAGAAAGCTCCAAAGAATCAGCTGATAAAATATCTATATTGATTGCACAAATACAATCTGAAACAAATAATGCTGTTTCCGTTATGAATGAAGGAACAGAACAAGTAAAAATAGGTCAAGAAGTTGTTGAAACAGCCGGCAAAGCATTTGAAGACATTTCTGAGTTAGTTCAAAATATTACAAGTGCCATAAAAGATGTTACTTTAGCCTCTCATAATATTGCTGATGGCAATGAAAAAGTAGTTTCATCTATGGAAAAAGTCAGTGAGGTAAGTAATAATGTCTTCTCTCAATCACAAACAATAGCAGCAACTATCGAAGAACAAACAGCAGCAATGCACGAAATAGCAACCGCCTCTGAAGATTTGGCAAAGGTCGGTGAAAACCTAATGATTGAAGTAACAAAATTTAAGCTATAAATAATTATATCCTTAAACGGAAAGGAAGTGTTACTGTGCTGAAATTTAAAAGTATTAAAACAAAGACCTTAGTATTTATATTGCCTACAACAATAATTTTATTATGTATTTTATCTATTTCTGGTTATTATATATCTAAAAATATTATAACTACAGAAATAAATAAAGAACTTACCAATGAAGTTAACAGCCTTCAAGCCACACTTAATAACAAAATAGAGGAAAATAGCAGAGTAGCAGAATCACTAGCTACAACTGTAGAAGCATCCATCGGTAATATGAATATTAACGGCTACAAAAACTTAGTACAAACTTTTCCTAATATAAATCCAGACACATTAGGAACTGGAATATGGTTCCAACCATATAAATTTCAAAGTAATATGAAGTATTTTGGCCCTTATGGCTATAAAAACAATGGAAAGATCGTATATACAGAAGAATATATGACTGCTAGTTACGACTACCCAAGTCAAAGCTGGTATACTGCAGGCATTAACAGCAAAAATTCTGCTGCATGGACCGATCCCTATTATGATAGTTCTACAAATATTACTATGGCTACCGCTGCCTCACCTTTCTTTGATTCCAACGGAAACTTTATGGGAATAACTACTGCAGATGTGGATTTGACTAACTTGCAAGGCATCGTAAATAATATAAAATATGGGCAAACTGCAAAGGCATTTTTAGTATCTAAAACCGGTTATTATATTGCTGGAGTTCCAAACAATCAAGTTATGAGCAAAAAAATATCTAGCGATCCTCAGTATGCTAATATTTATAAAAATATTTTATCTGGCAAAAGTGGTAATTCCACTTATGTTAACGGATCAGATACTAGAAATATTTATTACACCTCATTATCTGGAACAAATTGGATTATAGCTATTTCTATTTCTCAAAGCGAAATCTATGCACCATTAAATACTTTAAAATATACTTTCATAATTTTAAGCATAGTACTTATTGCATTAACTACTATTAGTATAATAATCTATAGCAATAACATTACTAAAGCTCTTAGTCTCGTTACTAAATTGACCGGAAAAATTTCCAGTGGAGACTTAACACACCTTATAGATGTGCAATCTGAAGATGAACTTGGAGTTATGAGCCATAACTTAAACAATATGGCTACCCATTTGAAAGATATATTTAAGTCTATATTAGACAACTTAGATACTATTGTAGGTACCTCAGAAGAACTAACCGCCAGCTCTGATCAAACAAAAGTTGCTGCAGAACAAGTTGCTTCTTCAATGCAAAACATGGCACAAAAAAGTACAGAGCAAAACGAAAAATCAGAAAATATATCAGAATCAATTTCCCTTATGTACAATGAAATAAAAGATATTAAAGGAAATGTGGAATACGCAAACAAATTATCCTTTGATGCAAATGAAGTAGCGGAAAAAGGCAAAAAGGTTATTGACTCTGCTATCGTTCAGATGAATGATATAAGTGTAAATGTTTCACAATCTACTAACACCGTAAACTTACTTGGTAAAAAATCTACTGAAATAAACAACATAGTAGAAATAATTGAAGATATTTCAAATCAGACAAATCTTTTAGCTTTAAATGCTGCCATTGAAGCCGCAAGAGCGGGAGAGCATGGCAAAGGATTTTCAGTCGTAGCTGATGAAGTTCGAAAGCTTGCAGAAGAATCTACTAATGCCACCGGAAAGATTATAGACTTAATAAATGATATACAAGTGGATATAAAAAATGCCATTGATTCTATGGAAAAAGGCAATTATGCAGTTACAAACGGTACCAATATGATAAACGATGCTGGAATTGCCTTTAGCAGCATATTAGATTCTATAAAAAATGTTTCTGACCAAATGACTGTTGTTTCTAATGTTATTCAAAATTTATCTTCTTATTCCGACAATGTAATTACTAATGTATCCAATATAAAAAATATAACAGTAGAAAATTCTGATAGAATCCAAAATGTAGCAGCCTCCTCTGAGGAAGAAGCTGCACTTATGAAACAGGTCGCAGAAGCAGCAGAAGCACTGACTCAAATAGTTATAGATCTTCAAAATAAAATATCTAATTTTAAAATATAATTAAAAGGAGCTGTCGCATTAGCATAAGAAAATATACTAACGCGACAGCGTTTTTAGGTATTTCATATTAAATTTTATAATTTTTGGATAAAAATGAATTTAATAATTAAAAATAGCGCACTTTAATAAACCTTCAATATCAAGGCTTTTTTGATTCACAGAGTTTTTTAAATTTTAAAATTAAGCACTATTTTTAAGAGAAAAAAGATGTGTTTCAGTTCTATCTGACTGAATTTTATTATGTAACTTATTTATATTTTGTGCCATGGCTAACAGAACACTTTCTGCTAAAACATTATTCTTCCCTTTACTTAGATATCTACGAAATCTTGCGAAGCTAGAATGATCTGGCACTGGTACCCCCTCCAAAAGGTACATAAAATTCACATCCCTTTTGCAAGCTGTTTCCATTGCTCTAGATGAGTAAATATGGTTCATGTAAGAGTAAAGTACAATCTTCAGCATCTGACGAGGCGTAGCCTGATTTTCCCTTAGTCGGGAGTAAGTCGAATACAAATCTGTTAAATCCATCTCCTCTACAAATTGACTTAGCAAACGCACCGAATCATTATCTGGAATCATGTATTCAATATTTAGTGGAGGTTTTAATTGATAACTTCCACTATTTAAAGTATAATTTTTGTGTGAATTAATGTATTTAGGCATATATTAATTTTACTATAAATCTTTCACTCTTCCGAGTGGGAGACTTATTTTTTGCAAAAAAACTGTCGCACTATTTATTTAGTGCGACAGCCCCTTTTATAACTTTTTAAGTTAAAATATGGTGAACTCACGCCCACTTGTAGAAGTGGGTGCTTCTTGGGTAATGTCCTACAACAAGGACAATGTTACCAAGCTAACAAGGTAGAACCAACCTCTTTTAACAATGTTAGTATTTACACTCCTACTCAAATATATACATTTCTTTTTATTTTCTTAGATATTGAAACTAAGAAAATAAAATGCTATCCATCTCCAAACTTTAGTGGTATGGCGAATTTCGCATAAATAAGTTAAAATAAAATAAGTAATTAAAATTTTATATAAAGGGGAAGATACCTATATGGATAATACTTTGTCAAATAATGAAATAATTAATGCCTTTGATATGCTAATACCTTACATATCTCATTTTTTCAATGACGATGTATCCTTTGCTTTAACAGACAGTGAAAAATATCTTAAAGTCGTAAATTGTTCTAAACTAGTATTTAAAATTAATCCTATGGATCCTATACCAAATGGTGGTGCTATAAGGGAAGCTATAAATAGCGGGAAAGTCGTAATTAAGGATGTACCAGAATCGGTGTATGGGGTTCCTTTTAAGTCTTTTGCAATACCAGTTATTAATAATGGTAATATCGAAGGAGTAATTGTTGCAGGTAAAAGTATTAAAATTAGAAATAGTACAATTGAAGCTTCAAGTGAACTCTCTGAAGCACTAAAGCAAATGTCAATGACAATCAACACTATAAACTCTGGTATTCAAGATGTGGCAAGTAAAAATTCAAATTTATTAGCAATGACTAATGAAACCAAAAGCAAAACAGATGACACTGGAGAAATACTAAGATTTGTTCAAAAGGTATCATCACAGACAAATTTACTTGGATTAAATGCAGCTATTGAGGCGGCTCGTGCTGGCGAACTCGGAAAGGGTTTCAGTGTTGTAGCAGAAGAAATCAGAAAATTATCAACGTCTACAAGCGATTCTGTAGTAAAAATCGATTCATTTTTAAGAAATATTGAAAAGTCCATATCCGAAATATCCGATAGCCTTAAGGAATCAAATAATACTTTTCAAAATCAAGCTACGGCATTGGAAGAGATTACGGATTCTATAAAGGAAATTCATAGTATAGCTAATAAGCTTGAAGAACTTTCAAAATTAATTGTATAAATGACTTAAACTAATAGATTGGCATTTTTTCAAAGCTCCAGATTGTTTAAATCTGGAGCTTTCCCAATTTATGCTTGTCCTATTTTTTGGGTATAACATTTAATTCTTTATTGATTACACTTAGCAATTCTTTGGGTATGTTAAATCTTGATCTTTTTGACATACTATCAATAGTCATAAGTGACATCATAACCTTAAATTGTTGACTTTCAGCTAAATTTCCAAAGTATTTTTCAAATATTTTTTTAGCCTCATCATTTTTATATAAGTCCTCTATAGTATCAAAAGTTGAAAAATACCCTTCTTTTATGGCTATCTCTTGGACATTTGATAAATCAAATTTTTGAAACCAATTAACTACATGAGTCGTTTCTTTGGGTTTTTCAAGCACATAGCTTTCATCCAATTTACTAACGTAATTTAAAACCATTTCGTCAGTTTTCATATTTCCTTCAAAATCAAATGCTTCAACCTTAATTCTATTTTGTCCATGATTTAATTTGACAGCTTCAAACTTTTTCATTGGTTCTTTACTATTTATTTCACCTATAAACTTTTCGCCTAAATATAACTTAATTTGATTAATATTTGAAAGCACCACTATATCATTTAATTGTTTATGCCTATTAACAAATCTGTTACCAGCTAATTTGACAAACTTTTCTTTTGACCAATACGCTTTACATAAATAGAAAGAATCTTTTTTTATCTTTCTATCTATAGTCACTAATCCTTTTTGATTTTTTCCCTTTACTCCGCCTTCATTTCTTATTTCACTACCAAAATCAAACATAGCCCAAATGTAACCACCTAAAACGAATTTCCTCTCATTAAAAGTTTTAAGTGCATTATTTATGAATAATAACTGATATTCTTCAGTATAATCTTTTACCGTTGGATTATATGAATGAAGCTTTGGATTGGTATCAACACCATATTCTGTTACCATAACTGGTATGTCTGGTCTTAACTTATGGAATTCATCTAATCTTGTACCTAATTCCTCCATCTCTTTATAATACCATCCATAATATAAATTATAACCTACCAAATCAGTCAATTTATTTAATGAACTTTCATTTGCTACAGAGTGAATATTTGCTTGTGCTATAAACCTACTACAATCTAACTTTCTCGCCATAGCTGCAAGCTCTTTTACCATTTCATATATTTTTTCATTTTCTACTGCTATGGTAATCTCGTTTTGAACTCCCCAACAATATATTGAGCAATGATTATAAGCCTGCTTAATTAATCTTTCTAATTGCTCCTTTGCGTTAGTATTTTCCTTATCTGAAGTTGTTGGAATGCTAATAAACGGAATTTCTGCCCATACTAATAGTCCTGCTCTATCACAAAGGCTATAAAAATAATCATCATGCTGGTAATGTGATAGCCTTATTGCATTTGCACCTATTTCCTTAATAATGGACATATCTAAGTCCATTTGCTCTTTTGTTAGTGCATTACCAACACCTGCAAAATCTTGATGCCGACTCACACCGTTTAACTTTATAGCTTTCTCATTTAAAAATATCCCTTTATCAGAAGTTACTTCTATCTTTCTAAAACCTATTTCTATAATTCTTTTATCCAATTGTATTTCTTCAAAATATAAAGAAGCTTCAAATTTATAAAGATAAGGATTTTCTATTCCCTGCCAAAGTTCAGGGTTATTTATTTCCTCTACCACTTCAAAATCAGCTTTATAAATAACATCTTGATTTATATTTTTCTTAAACACAATTTCAGCTTCTCTATTTAACAGTTTAAGTTCAATTGTAGCAGTTTTAATTTCCTGCATTTCATTAATAATTGTTCCTCTTATATTTAATTCAAACTTATTTAATGATTTGCAAGTTTGAGTTAAATATATGCCATCTCTGCTATTATCCATCAAATCAAAATGAATAGCTTCTTCCTCGATAATCTTTAACTCTCTATATATGCCTCCATAAAAAGAAAAATCGGCCATAAGCGGATATACATCATCATATCGACTATTATCAACAAAAATTGAAATCAAATTTTCTCCTTCAATTAAAAACGGATTTAAAAAAACTCTATACATAGAAAATCCGCATTTATTGTTTCTAGCAAACTTACCATTTATATAAACCTTTGAAACAAGGCTTGCTGCACCAATTTCTAAATAAATAAACTTTTTTAATTGATCTTTTGTAATAATTAACTTGTTTTGATAGCAGCCCTCACCCTTAAACATACCATCTCCACTTTGTCCATCTGTAGCATTAAAGGAATGTGGCAGGCACACCTTATAGCCATTATTAACTTCTTTATTTATATAGTCATCACTACTTTCTTTAGTAAATATCCATTCACTATTAAAATTTATTACCTTCATATTGTTTCCTCCATCTATTAATATTTTAATTAGCAATATAACCACCACTAATTAACAGTGGTGGTCTAAAAAAATAACTTAGTCTGCTAGTCCATCTTTATTTTGCTCTAATTCATAAGCCTCTTTATCTGCCTTTCTAAAGAATGGATACCATACTAATGTTGATAGTGCGACTAATACTACTTGTAAAACAGCTATTTTCCAACTACCTTCCATTAATCCACTAAGTATTATTGGCATTCCACTCATAGGTGTCATTCCTGCAACTCTAGGTACCAATCCAATGAAGGTTAGAAAGTAAGCAATTCCTAGATTAATGCCATTCATAAATATAAATGGTATTGCGAATTTAAAATTAAAAACAAGTGGTGTACCAAATACTAATGGCTCACTAATACCAAAGAGTGCTGGTATAGTAGATAATTTACCTAAGGTTTTATACTGTTTACTTTTAGCTGCAAATAGCATAAGAAGAGTAAATCCAATTGCGCTACCGGACATTGTATAAACACTTACAAAAGCTCTACCAGTAATATTAGGAAGTGCTGCTCCTGCAGAATATGCAGATAATTGAGCTGCATCCATTGCTGTAAAAATTGGAAGCATAACAGAATATATTACCAATGTACCATGTATTCCAAAGAACCAAAGCACTTGTGCAAAGGTCCAAACAATTATTATTGTTATAATGTTACCACTTACTCCTTGTAGCGGTATTTGGACAAAAGAATATATGAACTGATGCATTGTTTTAAATGGTGTATGAGCAAATACTGCTGATATAATTAAAAATGTAGCTATTGATATAAAACCTGGAATCATACTACTAAAACTATTTGATACAACAGGTGGAACCGTTGAAGGCATCTTAATAGTAACTCCTTTTTGTTTAAAAAACACATATATCCTAGTTGATACTATTGCGATAATCATAGCTGAAAATATTCCTGGAGCTCCTAACCATTGCATTGATATAGAGTTTGTTTTACCTGGTGTAAATGGAGTTATTATAAAAAAGCATACTAATGATAATATTGCTGGGAATACACCATCCTCTTTATATTGTTTTGCATAACTTCCGGCAATAGTTGCTCCAAATATAACGGCTAGAAAATTTGTTGAATATACTATAGCGGTATTTAATGCACTTGCTATTCCAACAGAAGTTATAAACGTTTTCCATGCAGGTATTGGCAAGTTTAAAAACAATGCTGCAAATGCTCCAAAAAGAGTTACTGGCATTGCTACCATCATACCACCTGATATGCCGTTTGCTAGTTTACTTTTTTGAATCTTATTTAAAACTGGAGATACTTTTTTTGATACTAGTTTCGGATCAAACTTTGACATATTTTATCCCTCCTAAAATATTGATATCAATTATTATATAAAGCTAAAGCATCCATTAATACTTTTTCGCCATTAAGCATTCCATAATCCATCATGTCGATAACTTTAACCTTTATACCTTTAGGCTCGTACTTTTCTTTAATTTCATCTTCTAAATACTCAATTTGTGGCCCTAAAAGTAGTACTTCTGTCGGTTCGTCATATTCTTCAAACTTAGATTCCGACATCGCTATAATCTTTGCCTCTATTCCTTTTTCTTTTGCACATTCTTGCATTTTAGACATTAAAATACTTGTTGACATACCTGCTGCACATATTAAGGTTATATACTTCATATTTTTATCCTCCATTTAATATTTATAGTTAAAGGCTCAAATGATTTATTTTTTAAACTCTTTATACATTGAAATTATTTCTTTAGCAAGGTCTCTCACTGTCATTGCATTCATTAAATGATCTTGAGCATGTACCATGAGTAAATTAATTTTTATAACTTCTCCAGATGCTTCACTTTGAATTAATTTAGTTTGAAAATCGTGAGCTTTATTTAAAAGTTCATTTGCTTCTTTTATTTTTTCTTTTGATAAATCTAAGTCCCCTTTTTTTGCTGCTTTTATTGCCTCCATTGATTTGCTTCTAGCATTTCCTGCATTAACCACCAATTCCATTACTATTTGTTCCATAGATACCTCTTCCATGTTATCACCTCTACATTGATTTTATATTTGCTTTCAATATTATATATAGCAATTTTGATGCCAACCTTTAAATGTGTTTATTTTATTTTTATTTTTTAATAAACCTAACAATATAGCCCATTAATGAAAAAAAAGATTTTTAAAAAGTGCTTTACTTTTCAAAAATCTTTCGATGCACATCATTAATGTGCTTTATTTTTTTTCTTCATAGTGAATAAATTCATAAGATAACATATTTCATCATCTGAAATATAAATTGCATATTTGGTATTTAATCTAGAACACTCATTTTTAATTATTCTGTATAATTCAATATTTTCATTTATATATTCTTGGCTATTTTCGTAAGGCTCAACTTTATAATCTACACATAATCTATCTATCATAACCGCCATATGGAGCGTTATCCCCACAATTACATTAGATGTTAATTTTGTTTTGATTAACTTAGTAATATTTGCAGTAAATTTCTTTATATCTGCTATTACTAATTTACCATCCACGTATTTTAGCTGTTGCTCTAAAATATCTTCCATTTTTTTATAAACATTTTCTCTATTTATTAAATCTTGTATACTTTCTATACAAGTTCCCTCAATAATATCACTCAATTTAAATTGTGGATAATCAATCTCTAATTCAAAAGGTCCTACTAAGCATATTATTTCATATTTATATGAAAGTTTTATTAGTCTTTTGTATATATTTTCTTTTCCTATAAAGTTGATTGGAACAATTTCTAGTAACCCTCCATCAAATTTCAAACATCTCTCCAATTGAAACTTCATTGTTTTAGCGCTTCCTTCACCTGTGGTACATACCGTTATGATAGCAAGCTTCTTATTATCCTGTGCTTCGGGAATATAATCAAGCACCTCATATTCATATATATTATTTACTTCCAAAGTATCTCTATATATTTCATCTAAATTATAACCAATTATTGCTTTTCTAGTTGCTTCAATACAATGCAAAGTACTAACTAATGGAATTGTTCTTGTGTTTAATTTAAACTCTTTCTCTACCTCTTTACCAAATGTGACTAAAGAACCCATATCCACTAAAAATATTATGTCGGATTTAATATTATTTGTTTTAATATATTCTTTAGTTTTTTCTAGTATAACTTGAGGTTTTTCTTCAATTGGTGCATTTATTCCATATGCATGGTCCGTTCCTAAAAGTCCATTTACTGTATTAGCCATACATGTAGCTGTTCCTTCTCCATGAGCAATAATAATTATTTTTACATTATTTTGTGAGTTTATGATATTTACGTTATTATATATTAGAAACATAGTTATAAATCCTGCCTCATCTACTGGAACTTCTCTTTCAATAGAATTCTCTATAATTTTTATTGCACTCAAAGCTATTTGAAATTCTTTTTTATACTCTTTTTTTATTTTACCTAGTCTAGGGTTCAAAATCACTTTGTTATTCTTAATTCTATCTATAGAATTACTAATGTGAACTGCCATGCCATAATATATTTGTTTATCCAGCTTCTTTTTTAATTCTGACTCACAAAAATTTATTACTTTTTTTACAACATTCATAATATATGGTTCTAAAATATTTTCCAAATTTGTTGAATTAGTCGGACTATGAAACTTACTTATGTAACTTTTAAAATAATCTTCAATTTCATTTTCAATCTCTTCTTCAATGACTTTAGAATCTATTCCTCGAATTTTAAGTTGCTCAGTTTTTAGTTCCAGCATTTCATATATATTTTCTTCTTTCTCTTCATCTGTAAAAATCATTTGACCTTCATCTTTATCAAAAATATAGTATCTACTATTTATATCTATTAACTTATTCCAAAGCTGCCTATGTTCTACTTCTTTATACAACCCATCCCTAATATAATCTTGCAAATCTAAGCTGCTAATTGTTATGTCCTGTTTTTTATTTGAAAGAAAATCAGCATAGGCTTTAGCACAAGCAAGTTGTATATCCGATTTTAATTGTCCTATATTTCCTTCACAATCATAAGATAAAAATGCCTTTAATGAGTTTACAGATAACTTAATACTCTTCCCTAGACGGCAAGATTCTTCAAGCATAAATTGTTTTATAAGATTAAATCTTTCTTCCATTCCTCTACTTCTTAAAGATGGAATAGAAATAACCATAGGAATTCTTCTTGTAAACGTTTTTAATAAGCTTATGTTTGGATCTTCGGTTGTTGCCGTTATTATAAGAACCTTTGCTGTCCTTTCGCTATCCGTTTCACCTAACCTTCGATATATACCTTTGTCCATAAAAGTAAAAAACATTTCTTGCCCTTCTGCCGGTAATCTATGAACTTCATCTAAAAATAAAATTCCTTCATTTGCTTTTTCTAAAAGACCTTCCTTATCAAAATCTGCACCAGTATATGCACCTTTTTTCACTCCGAATATTTGTCCGAGCAGTAGTTGTGGATTATTTGCATAATCTGCACAATTGAATGTAATAAATGGACTATTTTCACTTTTAACCTTCATCTCTAATGCATACTTATATATTATACTTGCAAAAGTAGACTTTCCAACTCCTGTTTCACCAAGAAGTAATATATTCATTCCATTAGGTGGGTATAAAATAGCTGCTTTTGCTTGTTCTATTGCCGTATATAAGCTTGGATTAGCTTCTGAGAATTTATTAAGCATATCTACATGTATTTTACCACTTTCTTCTACAGGCAAAAATAAAGTTGGTTTCCCTTTTACTTTAACTGCTCTGCCCTCGTTTACTAGAATATTTAAATCATTGCTTACATTTCCTCTTAAAAGCCTTAATTCTTCAGCAATTTCAGATGCAGAACATCCTTTTGGGTTTGTACTTATCATCTCTTTAAGCTTTAAAAAAACTATTTCAATTCTTTTCATAAGCCAAAATTCCTTTCCCTCTAAAAAACTTTCATCACATATTCACTTAAATTTAACTATAACATAATTTTATAGGTAATTAATATATAATTCTTGCTACATAACTAGCAAAAATTGCTTACATTTTCATTGTCGTAAATTTACATAAAATGTTTTTTAAATTATGAATTTGTGATTGCGATTTTTAAGAAAATTATCAAGCTTCACTAAAAATAAAATTTTTATAGCAATCCTTTTATTAATCTAGTTGAAATTAAACACTCTTCCCCATTATCCATATATGCAATTCTATTTTTTGCATCTATTTCTTTAATCTTATTTTTATTTACAATAAAAGACTTATGACATCGATAAAATATATCGCTATCTAATTTTTCTTCTACGTCTTTCATTTTTGCATAAAATTCAACTTGTCTATTATCTGCATGAAGAATAACCTTATGAATATTAGTTGAAGTCTCAAAATACACTATTTTGTTATATTCAACATTAATTATTTTATCCTCTGCTTTTATAATAAAATTTTTTTGAATTTCATTTCTATTTGAGTTGTATTTTTTATTTGCATTACATATACATTGATGTATTCTTTCTTTAATATTTCCAAAGTTATCTTTTATAATATAGTCCATAGCTTCTACCTTATATGTAAAAGTCAAATAACTCATTTCTGCATGAGTAGTTATAAATACAATAAAGCCTCTAGGATCATACTCTCTGATTTTTTCTGCTAATTGTATGCCGTTTATTGTTGATTTTAAATCTATATCCAAAAAATATAGACCTGTTCCTTTGTTATTTGTAATGTAATCTAAAACTTTGTTTGGGTCTTCTGTTGAAAGTGCTAGGTTCATATCAAAATTTTCTATCATTATAATATCTTCAACTAGTTTAGAAAACTTTTCTCTTTGTTTAATGTTATCTTCGCACACAAATACATTTAACAAATTTATTCACCCCTCTAAAACTTAACTATTTATTTGATATCTCTATATTTTGAATAAAATTTTCATCTTCTATTACTGTATCTAAAGAAACATTATTATAATTGTTAATAATTTCTTTCAAATTACTTAAGCCTATGCCTCTATTATTTCCTTTTGTAGAAAATCCTTTTTGAAACAGCTTATTTATTGGTGGTATGACTTCAGAATAATTATTTACTACTAATATAAGTACCGAATCTTTTTTGTTTATAAATGCAATTTTAAGCTGGGGGCTTGTACATTTTAATGCAGCTTCAACTGCATTATCTATTAATATTCCTATTACCCTACATAAATCTATTATGTACATATTAATTTTCTCTATTGGCTCTACAATATCTATGAACACATCGATGCCAAGTTCTTGTGCTCTTATTACTTTTGATGAAACGATTCCCTTTACCTCTGGTAGTTTTAAATTTTTTAAAAGCCCCAACTTAAAATTGTTAGATTCTATACTTTTACTTATAGGTAAAATGTTTTCATTAAAGTGTTCTTCTAAACCCTTCATATCTTTATTTTCTATGTATCCAATTAAAGACGAAATTATGTTTATGTAATCGTGCCTAAAAGCTCTCATATCTGCATATAAAGCTTCTAAGTTTGAAGTGTATTCTTGTAAATTTTCAAACTGAAGCTGTTTATTTCTAATTTCTAAATCTTTTGAAATACTTTTAATTAATATATACATGATTACCATTAATAGTATAAAATATGCTGCAAAGGATACTGCATTAATTCCTGCTAGTTCGGTATCGGAAACATTATTTGCTTGTAGTATTATATTTACATAAAATATTGCAAAAGTTAATATCACACTTACTACTATTAATGTTGCTGATTTTTTATAATATTTTATGTTAGATATTATTAATTTTTTATTTATTAATGTTCCTATTAGTTTGCTTATTGAAAAAGTAACAATTAGCATTAAAATAACATATTGTGAATATAATAAATTATTATTACTTATATTATCACTACTTGTTTTATAGATTAAAATTAATAAATACCCAATAAGATTATCTGCTAATACTAATATAATTAATGAAAGTAATGTTATTATGATGCTTATTACTATTTTCTTATGAATCAAGAAAACAAAGACACAAAAGACTACTACTACAGGTATAAGTGCCACAAATTGACTAAGATTTAACATCAAAATTAAAATACCTAAAATTTCTGATAAAAAAATAGGTATTATGGCTTCTTTAACTTTAAATTTGTTGCAAGCTAAATTATTTATTACGATATATATAAAAATAATGGATATTAATAGTTTTAGATATTCTTCCAAAATAAACATCCTCCAATTAGAAATTAGATTTATTATATCATAACATTTTTAGCATGTATACATATTATTACCTTAATGTAAAACAAACAATATTTATTGATTTTTTTTACATTGCAGCAATTCTACTGAAATTTTAGGCTCATAAAATAATATTCCTATACATGTATTAACTGATTTTTCACCCAAACTTATTGATGTTTCGCCTATTTTTGTAACTATCTTTTCTTCTATTGCGTTAAACAAACCTTCTTTAATTTCTTTCATATTTTTCATAATTATCATATCCCCTTTTTAATATTTTATAGGTTATTGGCAATATTATTATTACTGCATAAATTGCAGATAATATCATTAATGTTTTTACAATTGGAATTGGTACTATTAATGCTAACACCATTAAAGCGATACCAGTTAATACAGCTTCTTTTTTTAGCTTTGCTCTAAGCTTTACTCCTAGTAATGGATGACATTCTGTATCTGCAGGAGCATATTTATATAAAAGTATATTTATTATTGTAAAAGCTATAAAGACTATGTAATTATTAACTTTAACAAATTGACTTATGTATGATCCAATGTTAAACATTGCTATGCAGGTAATTGTACATACAACACTGCTTTTAGCATGAAGACCAAAAGAACATTTTCTTAAGCACCCAAATACTATTATCATTAATATCGTTTCTTTTACTAAACCTAACACTTCAGCTACTGCCAATAATATAATGAATTTTGAAATATTAATGATTAAGATTTGAAAGCCTAATTTCATTTTTTCAAGTTCTAGACCTTCTTTGTTTAAATATGTATTTACTCTTGATGTAAGGCATTCTGCAAATAAATCAATATAATCGACTCGGTTTTTTAATTTATTTTCCATATCCATCACCCATATTCAGTATATGATATTTTATGGTTATAACCGCAAATCCATATTATATTGAAACATTACAAGCATTAATGTATAGAATAGTGATTTTATTTAAAATAAACGCTCAATTTTTTGTAATTAACGCTAACCATCAAAAAAAGTTAAGAAAGGACTGCATATTCCTTCATTCTTAACTTTTTATCATATTATATTTTGCAGATTACCAATTTTATTGCTACAATAATTTATTCAATACACATTTCTCTGTATATATCCTCCACTGTAAACTGTGTAACATCGATACAGAATTCCTCTTTATAACAACAAACTGCCATTTTATAATTTGAATCAATATTGTATTGTTTAAAATAAAAGTCTTTATTTTCTTTCTTTTTATTGTCTAGTGTTATTATCTTATTCTCAACACTTAGCGAAAAAGAATTTAAAGGTATAGATAATCCTTTCCCAATAGCTTTTATGTAGCTTTCCTTTAATGTCCACAGTTCATAGAAATACTCTATCCTGTCCATATCCTTTTTTCTCATAAGATCATAATACTCTTCCTTAGAAAAAAATTGTTCTGCAATTTCAAAATCCACTGGTTGAATCTTTTCAATATCAATCCCTATTTCCATATTATTAATTGCACATATTATCCAATCTCCTGAATGAGATATGTTATAATGAAAATCTTCTACACCATTAAAGAATGGTTTCCCATAACAATTACTATTAAAGTTAATTTCCTCATTTTTTAATTTAAATCTTTTCATTATAATCATTCGTATTAAAATTTCTGACAATATGGATCTTTTAGCATCATCAACTTTACGGAATCTCTTAATGATATCTTGTCTTTTTATTGATATTAATGGCTTTAAGTCACTATAAAATAGTTCTTCGTTCTCATTGTTAATTTTAAATGAATAAATTTCCACCATAAATTTTTCACTTCACTTTTTATTATATTTTTTCCTTTCTAATTATGTTGTAACCAATGATGAATTACTTTTATAGAGTTTAAATAACTATTAAGCATCTTATCAATTGTTTCTTCTTTGTACTGATTTTTACTATATTCAATTCCTATATTTAGCTTACCCATCTTAACTAAACATATAAATTTAAATTTGTAATTCCATTTTTCATCCTCACTTAAATTCTTTCCATTTGGAAGTTCTGATATCTTAAAAACGTCAGTATTTAAATTATTATCGAAGTCTCCCATATAATTAAAGGATATTTCTGGTTTTAATTTAAACTGTATATCTAACTTGTTACTATTGTCAGCGATATACTTTAATATTCCATAATTCACACCTCCGCATGGAGTATCTTTTAAGCATTTATTTACAGCTTGCAAATTTTCAATTACATTTTGATCATTCTTAATATTTAAAATAATTGGGTAAATAGATGAGAATCTGCCAATTGTTCTGCTTATATTCAAATCTTTTTTATTTATAGACCTTCCATGATTACCTAAGTTTATTGCAGTGTTATCACAATTAAAATTTTCCTTTAAGGTTAGCGCGAGGGCAGTTAAAAATGCAGCATCAATTTTATAATTTTTATTAGCCTTTATGCTTTTCAATATAAGTTCTGTCGCTTTTTCATCAAATTCTTTATATTTTACTGCATTATCTTTAATTGTATTATTTTCTGAAGCAAAATCTGTAGGGATACAATCAACTTTACTATTTTCTATCTCCCTCCAATATTTCTTTTCTTTTAAAACTTCATCGTCATCTGCCAATTCTCTAATATATTGAGCCCACTTTATAAAAGAATCTGTTTTATTTTGAAATAAAATTTCTTTTCCTTCCATAAGCTGTGTATAGGCTGTACTAAAATCTTCAAAGATTATTCTCCAAGAAATATGATCTATAATCATTTGATGAATTGCAATAAATAAATGTTCCCCGTCCTTTGCCTTAATTAAACCTAATTTTATTATTGGCCCATTACTTAAGCTGAAGCTTCCTTGGATTTCATTTATTTTATCTTCGGCTTCCTTCATGAAATTATGAGAGGACGTGAGATCTATTATTTTAAGTTCAAACATCTCTTCATTTATATCATTGTTATATTGTTTCTCATCACCATTTTCAAAACTGAAGGTCATTCTAAGAGCATCATGGTGACTAACAATTGCTTTAAATATTTTCCTTATATTATCTTCACCAAAGCCTTCTTTTCTGTAAAGAATAAAAGAAAGATTTCTATGATCTATGGTTTCTGTGCAATGATTTAATAGCCAATATTGCATAGGTGCTAGCGGAGCTTTTCCAATTACTGTACTGTTATCAATTACTTTGTTATTCCCTTTTACTCTTGGTGAAACCTCCTCTATAGTCTGATATTGAAATATATCTTTAACCTCTAAGCTAAAGCTATACTTTTCCATTCTCGCCGCTGCCTGAATAGCTTTAATGGAATCTCCACCTTTTTCAAAGAAGTTATCACTAACCCCTATTTTCTTTAATCCAAGTATCTCGCCCCATACTTTGCAAAGGACTTCTTCTATATAATTTCTCGGTGCTTTGTACTCACCTTCGCAGTTGTCCACTTGTTTTGCTTCTGGTAACATTGATATATCAACTTTACCATTGTTCGTTAGTGGAATAGTTTCAATTTGTACTATATTTGAGGGAATCATATAATCCGGTAAATATTGTACTAAATATTCTCTTAGACTGGAAGTTACATTTTCCTGTTCGCTAACAACGTAAGCACAAAGATAATTGCCTCTTAAGGTATTACTTTTCATAATTACCACAGCATCTTTTACAGCCTTATAGGATAATACTTCGTTTCGTATTTCATCAAGCTCAATTCTAAAGCCTCTTATCTTCACTTGATGATCAGCTCTACCTATAAATTGAATATTACCATCTTCCATCCATTTACCTAAATCACCAGTTCTATACATTCTGCTTTTGCTATTTTGTATATCTTCAACAAATCTTTCTTCAGTTAAATTGCTATTATTAATATATCCTCTGCCAACGCCTGCTCCAGCAATGTATATTTCTCCAATAACTCCTTTTGGTAAAATATTTTTATCTTTATCAAGAATATACACCTTACAATTTCTTATTGGCTTCCCGATAGGAATTCTGTCAATATTGTTTATAGTTTCTGGTTTAATAGTGTATGATGTTGTATCTACACAGCATTCCGTTGGTCCATATACATTTGTAATTAGCGGTTTCTCAGTTTTAAAGTTTTTATAGAAACTTTTTATATTCTTTAATTTTAAAGCTTCTCCTCCTATTACAAACTGTTTTACCCCGATATCTCCTGAGGCGTCTATTTCAGATAATATACTGATATATGCTGGAGTACCGTCTGATATATGGATAGATTTATCTCTATAATAGTTAACAAGCTTAATTCCATCCATCCTAGTTTCACTCGGTATTACACATAAATTATGTCCTAATAGCAATGAAGGGAAAATCTGTTTTATTGATGCATCAAATACAAATGGTGCTAATAGAGCTATATTTAAATCCTTCTTATAATTACAATAAATTTCAGCATCTAATGCTTGTACTAAATTTAAAACATTTTTATGCTCTATCATAACCCCTTTGGGCTTACCTGTTGATCCTGAAGTATATATTACATATGCCAAGCTGTTTTCTGAGGATATCTCTTCTATATTGCTTCCATCTTCAGCATAACAATTTTTATCTTCAAGGTTTAATAATTTTATACCGTTATCAACTTTATCAATATTATTGTTATCTATTAATAAAACTTCTGCTTTACTATCCATAAGCATATAACTTACTCTTTTATTTGGATAATTTGTATCTATAGGTAAATATGCTGCTCCTGCTTTTAAAACAGCCATTATTCCAACCACAAAATTTGTAGTCCTTTCTGCCATTATTCCAACGATGCTATTTGTTCCGATGCCTTTTCCCAATAAACTTCGCGCTAATTTGTTAGCTTTTACGTTTAATTCATCATAGGTTAGCTTCCCATCTATTCCGTCCACCGCAATTTCCTTTGGACTTAATCTTACTTGTCTTTCAAAAGCTTTACCTATTGTTTTTTCCTTAAACCTCATAATAGGAGGCATTACATTATTAGATTCGGCTAGTACTTCCTTTCTTTCTTCTAATTTTATCATTTCTATATTACCAACCTTAGTATCTATATCTAAAACTACCGACTCTAATATATTAATATAATGTTTAGCTAGGTTTTCTATTGTACTTTTCTTAAATAATTTTGAGCAATAAGCTAATTCGAATCTTATATCCATATTACTTGGAAAAGCATTTAATACGATATCAAATTTTGAAGTTTTATTTTCAAAATTATATGGTATATATTTTAGATTGTTTGTTTCAATAATTGGATTGTCCATAACCTGCAGTGCAAACATTACATTAAATAATGCATTGCTATTAAGATTTCTATCAAGCTTTAACTTCTCAATAAGTTTATCAAAAGGATAATCCTGATTTTCGTATGCACATAATGCCCTCTCGCTAACTTCTCCTAGAAAATCTCTAAATGATTTATCGCTGCTTATATTATTTCTCAAAGCTAGTGTATTAACAAACATACCAATTAGCTCGTGTAAGTCTTCATGTGTTCTTCCTGCTATTGGTGTACCAACTATTATATCTTCTTGACCTGTATATCTATAAAGGAGAACATTGAGCGCTGCAGTCAAAAACATAAATAAGGTAGTCTTTGTTTCTTTATTAAGTTTATTTATTTTTTCTGTTAGTTTATTGCCAATATTAAAGAAGACTCTATCTCCTTCGTAGCTTTGCATTGCAGTTTTAGGATAATCATATGGTAAATTTAAAACTGGTAATTTTCCCTTTAGACTATCCATCCAATAATTTTCTTCTCTTTTCATCTTTTCTGTTTTAAATAGATTGTTTTGCCAATTTGCAAAATCTTTAAATTGTATTTTAAGCTCATCCTTTTGTTTATCCTCATAAAAGTCCATAAATTCTCTTTCTAAAATTGGTACCGAATATCCATCTGCTACTATATGATGCACGTCGATCATAAGTAGATGTTTATTTTCACTTATCTCCACTAATCCTGTGCGGATAAGCGGTGCTTTAGACAAATCAAATGGCTTTACAAAATTTTTAATTACTTCATCTAAATTATCTCCCTGTAAGCAATACTTTTGAAGCTTACTTTGAATTCCAATTTCGATTTTTTGCATTACCTTCCCAGCTACAAGTTTAAAGGATGTTCTTAAGGTTTCATGTCTATTTATTAAAGCATTAAATGCTTTTTCTAGCTTTTCTTCATCTATGCTTCCCTCAACTGTTAAAAACAGTGGGATATTGTATGTAGTATCTTCTGGGTTTAACTCATTTAATATAAAAACTCTCTTTTGTGAAGAAGCTACCTCATAATAATCTGCTTTTTCCACTTTATCAATATTTAATATCTTCTTTTTAGTTGATAAATTACTTTCCACTAAAGAAGAAAACTTTTCTATCGTTGCTGCTTTAAGTAGCTGTGTAGTTTCTACCTTAACATTTAACTGTTTATTAATAGTGTGAACAATCTTTAAGGCTGTGATGGAGTCTCCTCCAATTTCATAGAAATCTGATGCAATATCTAACTTTGAAAAGCCTAAAACATTACCCCAAACTTGTGCAACTGTATATTCTACTTCCGAGTAGCAATTATTTTCTCTTCCGACTAACTGTATTATTTTAGGTTCTTCTTTTTGTAAAATTTCCTTGTGTGATACTTCATATTCTTTTGACTTTTTTAAACGCTTTGGGAAGTCTACCCAATGCCTTTCTTTTTTGAAAGGATAAGTCGGGATACTAACTCTTCTTCTTTTTCTCCCTTCATATAGTTTTTCCCAGTCTATATTTACACCTTTATCATAATATTCACACAATTCTTTTAGTGTACTTTCTTCAATTCCATCGCTATTATTAAGCATATCCATTTTTTCTAATGATAGTTTTTTGTATTGCCTTTCTTCACTACTAGAATATTTCTCCTTAGCTTCTAAGTCTAGCTTCTTAAATCTTAGCTCTTCAATTTTACATCTCAAATCAGCTTTATCTTTAGCTACAACAGAAATTCTATGTTCAAAATGCTTTCTGCCAGTATTTGCTGTATAACATATATCTTCTAATTTACTGTCCTTTTCAGTGTCGATAAAATTAGCATATTTATCTATTAATTGCATTAGAACATTTTTATCCTTTGCAGATATAGTTAATATTTCAAAGCTGTTTTCAGAAACTTCATCTAAATTTACTTGTGGAGGCTCTTCTAAAACAATATGAGTATTTGTGCCGCTAAATCCAAAGGAGCTAACACCTGCTCTCTTTGGAAATTCATTATTATTCCATTTAGTCAATTTATCATTTACAAATACCGATGAATTACAGAAATTAATAAAAGGATTTGGTTCATCAAAATTCAAACTAGGAGGAATCACTCCATTTTTCATTGCTAATACAACCTTTATTACTGAAGCTAACCCTGCAGCTGCAACAGTATGTCCAATATTAGGTTTTACGGACCCAATTCCACAAAATTGTTTTTTATTTGTATACTTCTTAAAGGCATTTGTAATACCTTTAATCTCTATTGGATCACCTAATACCGTTCCTGTTCCATGAGTTTCTATATATGATATTGTTTCTGGATTAACTCCTGCTCTCTCCCATGCCTTGATTATTAATTTTTCTTGAGATTCTGCACTTGGCGCTGTAATACCATTTGAAGCACCATCATTATTTATTGCACTGCCTTTAATCACTGCATAAATATTGTCCTTATCCTTGATTGCAGCATTTAGCGGTTTTAATAAAAGAGCTGCAACACCCTCTCCCCAAGATGTTCCTTTTGCATTTTTATCGAAGGATTTAACCCTTACACTTTCTGATTCTATTTCAGTCATCATTTCCATTTTTCTTGGGTAAAGTAAAATATTTATGCCTCCTGCAACTGCCATTTTACATTCTTCATTTTTTAATGCTTCGCAAGCCATATGTACTGAAACGAGTCCCGAAGAACATGCTGTGTCTACAACTACACTTGGCCCCTTGAGATCAAAGATATATGCTGCTCTACTTGCTAGTATTCCTGTTGAACATCCTGTCATTGCTAGCATATCACCATCTTTTATTATTGAAGAGTAAGCAAATTTTCCATCGCTGCTATGATCATTACCCACAAATATACCTGTTTCTGAACCATAAATTTTATCGCCACCATAACCCCCATCTTCAATAGCTTCATATAAAACCTCTAGGAATAATCTTTGCTTAGGATCCATCAAATTTGCTTCCCTTGGAGATATTCTAAAAAAATCCGAATCAAATTTATTGATGTCATTAATATAACCAACCTGACAATATGGATCCTCTTTGTTTTCTGTATCTGCATATACAAAGGGTTCAATATCTTCCCTTCTTTCCTTTGGTAATTTTCTAATTGTACATAATCCCTCGGTAAGATCTTTCCAATATTCATCTTTATTTTCTGCCTCTGAAAATTTACAAGACAGTCCTATTATTGCAACATCATTACCACTACCGTTACTTTTATTTCCCTTTAATAGCTCTTTTAAAATAGACATTGCTACATCTTTTTTTATATTTCCACATTTAACCTGATCCAATATATATTTATTTATGTTTTCTATTTTTTCCATACTTCCACTCCTTCCTTTATTATTGAAGCTTTATACCCTTGCTTCCATTTTATATTGAAATTCATTCAATCTTTTATATATTCCAGCCTTTTCAATTAGTTCGCTATTTGTACCCTTCTCTACAGCTCTACCTTTATCCACAACAAATATTACATCTGCATCTTTTATTGTGGAAAACCTGTGCGCAATTGCTAGTACAGTTCTACCTTGCCTTATCCTATTTAAAGCTTTTTTAATCTGCTGCTCACTCTCAGAATCAAGAGCTGACGTAGCTTCGTCTAATATTAATATTGGTCTATTCATTAGTAGTGCTCTAGCAATAGCTAGTCTTTGTTTCTGTCCCCCAGACAACTTACTTCCATTTTCATTTAACTTTGTATCATATCCTTCTGGAAGCTCCATTATAAATTGATGACAATTTGCTTCTTTACAAGCTTCGATTATTTCCTCGCTTGTTGCTTCTAATAAACCATATCTTATATTTTCTTCTATTGTCCCATGGAAAAGATTAATTTCTTGAGGTACTAAGGCTATCATTTTTCTAAGTTCCTTTAAGCTATATCCTTGAATTTCCTTACCGTTTATATAGATTTCACCTTTATACCCATTGTAAAAGCGCAATAATAATTTAGTTATGGTACTTTTACCTCCACCACTGGACCCAACTAAGGCAGCAAACTGTCCTTTTTTAATGCTCATGTTTAATTTATTTAAAATATTATTTTTATTATCATAGGAAAATTTTACATCCTTAAATTGAATTGCATATTTCTCTTTTGAGCTTATATCTTTTATGTTTTTTAAATCTTCCATTTCAATAGGTTCTTCCAAAAGTTCAACTACTCTCATTGCTCCTGCTAAGCAATATTGAAACCTTCCTACAAGGCCTCCGAATTTTTTAAAGTTAGAGCTTACAGTTCCCAAAAGTTCCATTATCGCAGCTAAAAGTCCAAGTTTTACCTCACCATTTACAACAAGAAAGGCCCCAACAGCAAATATAGCACAAAAGTTTATCCAGCTTACGAGGAAATTACAGCTATCTACAAGAGAACTACACTCTGTTCTTGATATTATTAACGAATATATATGTTCATTTTTTTCTTTTATATTATTTGAAATAATATCTTGTATGGGAAACATTTTTATTTCATTACTTCCACTTAATATATTTCCTATTAACTCAGTTAAGCTTCCCATTCCTAACTGAACCTTGCTACTTAAAATGGTTATTTTATCAGCTAATTTTAAATTTATAACGTAAAACAACAAACCAATAAGGATTAAAATCAACCCTATTTTCCAATTTAGAATAAACATAGCTATAACTGATCCTATTCCAGATACTACAGAATATATAAGATTTCTTAAGGCTGAGGTATAAGCTGATTCCATAATACTAAGGTCATTTGAAACCCTTGATAATATATTCCCACTATGATTTTCATCAAAATATTGAATAGGTAATTTCTCAATGTGTTTAAATATTCTCAGTCTTATTTGTGCGGTATTAATATTAATTGTTCTATAAAGCATAGTACCAAAAACTACAAATAATACACTTACTGCTATAGCTACTATACTAATAAATATTAGCCACTTTTTAATTGTTTCCACATCTCTAGCTATTGCAGCATTTATCATATTCATAATTAAAAATGGCAAAATCATTACTATACTTGCTTCAACTGTACTATGTCCTATAATTCCAACTAAATATATACTTTTGTTTTTTTCTACTAGTTTTATTAACTTAAGAAATTTATTATTCTTTAAATTATGCATTGCATCAATCCTCCTTTCTTAATTTGCTAAAAATTGTTTTTGAAATAATGCTTTATACGCAAAAGCATTTTTCATAAGTTGCTCGTGAGTACCTTTTTCTATAACCTCCCCATTATCAAGCACTAATATCTCATCAACATTTCTTATAGTTGATAATCTGTGAGCTATAATTATTACTGTCTTATTTTTCATAACCCTATCTAAAGCCTCTTGTATAAACTTTTCACTCTCATTATCTAAAGCTGAGGTTGGCTCGTCCAAGAGAATTATAGGGGAATCTTTAATTATCGCTCTTGCAATACCTATCCTTTGTCTTTGCCCACCAGATAAATTTAAGCCGCCTTCAGTTATTACAGTGTTGTAACCATTCGGTAGAGACATAATAAATTCATGGGCGTTAGCCACTTTTGCAGCATTAACTACCTCTTCTTTTGAAGCCCCTTTTTTCCCGTAACTAATATTTTCATATATTGTTAATGGAAATAAAAAGGTTTCTTGTGCTACAAATGCTATTTGAGACCTTAAAGCTTCTAAATTCCAGTCCTTTATCAATTCACCATATACATATACATGTGCTTCGATATTATTAAAAAATCCACATAACAACTTAAAAATCGTACTTTTACCACTGCCACTTGCTCCAACGATGGCCAATTTTTTACCACTGCCTATCTTAAAACTAATATCCTTCAACGTAATTTTCTTACTACTATAAGAAAAATTAACCTTATTAAATTCCATTACAGCTTCTTTATCACTACAAGAATAGGCCTCTCCACTTACTCTTTCTGTATCTAATTCAAATATATCAAACAATCTTGTTACAGCTCCAAAAGCATTTTTGGTTCCAGTTATCATATCTGGAAGAAAAGCTAAAGGCCAAACAATGTATGATAATAAGAATGTAAATGAAATCAGCTGCCCCGTTGTAATATCATTATTTATTACAAGATAGCTGCCATATATTATACAAATTACTGAAGGGAGCATTCTAAGAATAACTTGAAGTGGAGACATATACACGCTTATATTTACATTTTTTAATCTATTTTCTAATGCACCATTTATGTCTTCTTCATATTTTTCGTATAAGTGTTCTTCTATGTTGCACATCTTAACCATGCTTATGCCGTTTATTACATCTTTTATCTTCGCAGTTGCTCTTCCTATATATTCTTGCGTTCTTCTAGAGTATATACCAATGTTTTTACCAAATATGCATATTAGTACTAAAGTAACTGGCGTAAACATTATACTTACAATTAACAACTTGGTACTTATAATTGCCATATATATTGTAGCTACTACAAACAAAACTATTTGTGAAAAAATATTATATACTTCATTTTCCATATAGGTTTCAAAAGTAGAAAGATCTGTTGTAAATCTTGATATTATATCTCCAGAATGATTGTTTTGAAAATAAGTTGTTGGCAATTTTATTAGATGATTCAAGCCGAAGCTTCTAATATCTCTAAGCATTTTACCACTAAAGTATCCATACAATAATCTATTCATATATTGTATGAAAAAACCTATAGTGATTGTTGCCGCAATAATTATAATAAGGTAAACTAATTCTTGTCTTTTTTCGCTTAATGCTATATCTACTAGGTTTCTTACAAAATATGCCTGTAACACTTCAATTGCCATGCTGATAAAGGCTACTAAGAGGAATAAACTAAAAATGAACCTATATGGTTTTACAAACCTACCTATATAGTTAAAAGTTATATTAGTGGAATAGTTTTTTCTATTTTTCATAAAAACTCCTTTCTAGCATCCAACTAGGCGATTTGCTTCGAGCTTTTCAGAAATTATTTCTCCAATATCTTTTAGCTTATCCAAAATAAAAAAGTGTCCCCCATCAAATATATATACCTCACAATTTTTTAGTGTTAAGTTTTCCCACTCATAGCTATCACTTATACTAATATCCTTATCATCTTTTCCATTAAAAATAGTTATATCAAATTTGAATTTTTCTTTCTTTTCTTTATGCACATAAGTTTCAACAATCTTGTAATCAGCTTTTAATATTGGTATGAACATATTAACTAGTTCTTCATTTTCAAAAAAACCCTTTGGTGTCCCACCTATTTTATAAATTACTTTAATAAAATCGGAATCTTCTAGCTTATACAAATCTTCTTTTTCCTTTATAGCCTGTGGAGTATGTCTACCTGAAAAGAAAGCATGTATTGGCATTTGATTTTTTAATTTATAAATTTTATAAATTAATTCATATTCTAGAAGTGTGCCCATACTATGACCTAAAAATGCAAATTTTGTACCATCGAGCTTATCCTCAATCGAACTATAAATATCTTCAACAGCCTCTTCAATACTTTCATAAAAACTTTCCTTACTTCTCATTCCTCTTCCAGCAAGCTCTATTGGTATAAGATTTATTGAACTGCCTAAATATTTTTTTAAGCGATTATATATCATTGCAGTTCCGCCAGCGTAAGGTAGGCAAAACAAATTTATTTTTTCCATCTTTTTTCTCCTTTCAAAAATCTTTCAGTATTGTTGCAAAATATAATTATTTTGCAACAATCAAAATTACTTAACTAGCTGTAGCTGTGAAATAAGCTCGTCTGCTTCCTCCGTAGTTATCTCTCCATTTGTAAGCTTATCCATTATTATTTCCATTTGATCTTCAAGTAAAATTTCTTCTTTTTCTTCAGTTTCTTCCTCTGTACTACTCAATTTTTCAATAACTGCAGCCATTTGTTTTACTGTTGGGTAACTAAATATATCAGATATATCTAGCATTCCAGGGAACCTTTTATCAATAGCCTTAAGTAGCTGTGAAGCAATTATCGAATCTCCTCCAAGCTCACTAAAGTTATCAGTTACATCAATTTCTTCTGCACCTAAAATGCTCGCCCAAATATTTGCTACTATAGTTTCATATTCTGTAACCTCAGCCTTACTATTTATTTTCACTTCTATCCTTTGTTCATTAGCTCCATTGCTTGAGTTTTTATTTTTAATTACTTTTTCAATCTTTTGTTTCAATTGTTTTTCTAAATTAATTCCTATTTCGCCATCAGTACATTTTATTCTTTCAAAATCCAATTCACCTACAGCAACTCTTGTAATAGCTTTATTTAATACACTTTCTATCGCCTGGATACCATGGTTATTTGTTACTGCTTTAAATAGTCCCCTAACCTCATCAGCATTGTATCCTAACGCCATACCTGTTTCATTCCATACTGTCCAGTTGATTGTTGCAGTTTTGCCAAGCTTTCTTCTTCTATAAGCTGCAAAAGAATCCATGAAAGCATTTGCTGCTGCATAATCACTTTGTCCCATTGCCCCAATTATTGAAAGTATAGAAGAAAACATTATAAAGAAATCAGGATTATCTTTCTCCGTAAGCTTGTCTAGTATCCATGTTCCATCAACCTTTGGACGCATAACACTCTTAAATTTTTCCATATCCTTATTTAATATAATTCCTTCTCCTGCAATTCCAGCACTATGCACAATTCCATCTATTTTGCCTAGTTTTATGTTTATCTCATTCATTACCACCTTCATCGAATCTAAAGAAGTAACGTCTGCACTATATAGATGTACCTTTGATCCTGAAGCTTCAAGCTCCTTTATTGCTTTTAGCTTATTAATTAGAACTATATTTTCTTCTGCTTTGATAATTTCCTCCCACTTATCTCTTTCTGGCATAATAGACCTATTTACAAATACCAAATTTACTTTATTGCTTTTAGATAAATATTTTGCAACTTCTAATCCTATACCACCAGTACCACCTGTTATAAGATATACTCCGCCATCTTTTATTTGTACCTTCTCATCCTTTAAAGCCTTTACCTTTACTTCTTTAAATTCTTCGATATATCTTTCTCCATTTCGATAAGCAACTTGATATGCTTTTTCCTCAGCATTAATTTCTTCTAACAGTTCTTTCTCACTAGTACCTTCTTCAATATCAATACATCTTAATAAAACCTTATTATTTTCATTACCTACAACCCTTCCAAGAGCAAAGAGCGATGCATTTTGTGGGTTTATTTTTTCTTCTATTTTCGTAATTTCATTTACATAATCTGAAACCAAAATAACATCGATTGGTTTAGTTATCTTTTGTTTCATTAATGCCTTGCTTAGCTTGAACAAGCTATAAACTCCTTTACCCTTTTGTTGTTCCAAAGCTTCTAAGCTATCTAAATCACCTTTTCCTGCAATACTTGCCATATGAATAATTTTAGATATTTTCCCAAGGTCTAATTCATTCACGAGCCTTGAATAGCTTTCTATACTATCATCAATTTGGTATTTATTTTCCTTTAACATTTTATAACTATCTGACAAAGTTACTTCTATTATGTTTGAACCTTCTTTTTGAAGTGCTTCCACTGTTTTATTAGCTATATAATCACTATCTTTTATAATTAATATATTCTTTCCTGCTGCTTTCGCTTTAAATTTTTCAATATTTTGCTTTCTAAAGCCTACAGTATGATACTGCTTTTCATTTTCTCCTGCATCTCCATTAAATAAATCTTTTTGGACTCTCTTTAATGAATATCCTTCTATCTCCATAAAGACTTCTCCGGCTTCATTAATAAGAGAAACATCTAAGGTAATAGTTTCTAAACCTTTCTTAAACTCACTTTTTATTCTTTGATGACTATAAAACTTTAAAGGCATAGCTCCAAATATTTTAAAGCTCTTATAAGCTAAGGGTAAATACATACCTTGTTGTACATTTTGAACTAGCTTCTCCACAGCTACATTTAATGCATTATCTAATAATGCTGGATGAATTATAAATTGATTTCCATCTTCGCTAAACTCTTCTGCTAACTGTAGTTTTGAGAATATCTCTTTATCTTCTATGAAAATATTAGATATATTTCTCCATCTAGGTCCAAACTTGAATCCACCCATTTCATTGCTTAAATCTATTATTAATTCATTTTTATTTAAACTACCTTTAAGCTTATTAATGTCAACAGTTTTAGGCATTTTATCATTAATTAATAACTTCCCTTCTACATGAATAACCCAGCTATCATCGTCTTCACTATCTGCTCTACTAGCAATTTTATAACTATAGTATCCTTTTTCTTTGGTTATTATAGTATGAACTTCCTTTGTTTCATCTTTTTCAACTATTAAAGGAACAAGCAGTACCACATCCTTTAATTCTATATTAGTTCCTTTACATAACCTTCTGCCGGCAATAGTTGCCATTTCCATATAGGTGGTTCCTGGTACAACATTGTGGTCCATTATGAGATGTTCTGTTAATATCCATTGTCTATCCACTCTAAATTGAGTTACGTACACTTCGCCATTCACAGTATTAGCAATACATTTATCTATCAATGGATGATCTATTTGTTTTTCATATATGCTTATTTGTTGTGATTGTTCTTGGGACTTTATCCAATAGTGCTTATGCTCAAAGGGATATGTAGGTATGCTAATTCTTTTACAAGTTTTATTTTTATACAACTCACTCCATTCTACATCTGCACCCATTAAATACATGTTACAAATTTCGCTAAGCACTGTTTTATATTGATTTTCCATCAAGCCACCAATGGAAACTATTTTTTTGAAAGCATCTTCGCTAAGCTGCCTTTTTTCCCTTTGAGTAATTTCTCCTTTTAACTTTTCTTTTACATTATCTGAAACTACCTTGTGTGAGGAATAATATATGTTTTCATCCTTTATGTTACATAAATCTAGATTTTTTATTTTTTCAATAAAATCACTTTTATCCTTTAACACCATTACTAATCTGTAATTAAAATGCATTCTTCCTGTGTTTGCAGTAAAGCATATGCTTTCTAAATCAAAGGCATCAATATCTTTAACAAAAGCTTTGTACTTATTAATATATTCCTTTAAGGCATTTTCACTTCTTGCTGATAGTGTAAAAATATATGGCTTATTACCTCTTAATGCCTCCTCCTCAATCTCAATTTTAGGAGCCTCCTCTACAACCATGTGACAGTTTGTCCTACCAAAGCCAAAGGAACTTACACCAGCTCTTCTAGGGAATCCTTGTGTTTCCCAAGCTCTCAGCTTGTCATTAACATAAAGTGGCGTATTTTGAAATTGTATAAATGGATTTGGTTCTGAAAAGTTTATATTGGGAGCAAGCTGTTTATTTTTAAGCGATAAAACAACCTTTAATAGAGAGGACATTGCTGCAGAACTTACACCATGTCCAATATTAGGTTTTACAGAACCTACTCCACAAAATTGCTTTCTGTCTGTGTACCTATCAAAGGCCATTTTAATTCCTTTAACTTCTATTGGATCTCCTAGAACTGTTCCTGTAGCATGAGCTTCGATATAGGAAATTGTTTCAGGATTGATACCTGCATCTTCCCAAGCGCTTACAATCGCTTCAGATTGAGTTTCAGAGTTTGGAGAAGTAATTCCATTTGTGGCTCCATCGTTATTTATTGAACCTCCTTTAATTACTGCATAAATATTATCCTTGTCCTTTATAGCTTCAGATAACGGTTTTAATATAACAAAACCAATGCCCTCTCCCCAAACTGTTCCCTTAGAATTTTTATCAAAGGATGCAAGCTTACCATTTGTAGACTCTACCCCATCGAATTTTGCATCGATTTGTCTTAATAGATGTATTCCTCCAGCAATAGCCATATTACATTCTTTATTTTTAATTGCTTTACATGCTAAATGTGTTGTTACTAGTGCTGAAGAGCATGCTGTATCTACTACAAAATTAGGTCCATGGAGGTTTAAAACGTATGATATTCTACTAGCGAGAACAGAAGTCATAGACCCTGTCATAGATAATAAATCTTGCTGATCTGTCATTTTGTTATATTCCATTTGATATGTATGATCTATACCTACATATACACCAACTGGTGCTTTATCAAGGTTTTTGTTGCAATATCCAGAATCCTCCAAGGCTTCCCAAGCTGTTTCAAGGAACAACCTTTGAGCTGGATGCATCGTTACAGCTTCTTTTGGCGAAATTCTAAAGAAACCTGCATCAAAGCCAGATATTTCTTGTAGCCACCCTGCTTTAAGATCTATTGATTTTCCCATATCTTTTGCTCTGTTCTTAGGAAAATCTCCGATTACTTCAACACCATTTTTTAAATTTTCCCAATATTCATCTGCATTATCTGCGTAAGGAAATTTACATGCTATACCAACAATTGCGATATCTTTATTTTCTACCTCTTTATTTTTATTTAATTCTTGCAAAATAAGTAATGACATTTCGTTATCCAGTTGCCCATTTTGAACTCCTTCAAGTATATATCTATTGATAAGCTCTTTATTATTCATTGTTTTCCCACTTCCTTATATTTTTATTTTTATAATATTTTTACATGACTTTAGTCACTAATTTGCTAAAAGCTTCATCGCTTCATCTATTGAAGTTGCTCCAGATTTTAAACCTTCCATCAAATCTTTAATATTATTTCCTGCCTCGCCTTCCTCAAAAATTTGTTTTGATTTTTTGCTGCTGTCTTTACCTAGCTTATTATCTATATAGGTTGCCATTTGCTGTATAGATGGATAAGAAAATATATCTGATATATCAATCATGTCTATAAACACTTTATTTATTTCTTTAAGCAATTGGATTGCAAGCATAGAGTCACCTCCAAGAGCCGAGAAATTATCATAAATATCAATTTCTTCGATTTCGAGAACTCTTGACCATACTTCAGCTAATTTATTTTCTGTTTCACTATAGCCAGCATTTCCTTTACCTTTTATCATGATTTTTGCTTTGCTATCCGAATTATTTTTAGCATTACTTTCAGTTTCTAATTTGACCTTTTGCTTTTCAAGCATATTTTCAAATTTCTCACATAAATTAAAAGATAGGTTTTCCTTAATTTTTAAAAGCTTTTTAATATTTAATTCTCCTGGTAACGCCTTTGCTGAACTTGAATTTAATATTTCTTCAAAGCTATCTAAAGCTCTTTCAGTTACTATGGAATTTACTGTATTTTCGCTTTCACTTATTCCATAGTCTACGGCCATCCCTGTTTCCTTCCAAGCAGGCCAATTTATTGATTTGATATTTTTACCTTCTCTTTGACCTTTTACTGCAAAAGCATCCATATAACTGTTAGCTGCTGTATAATCTCCTTGTCCTAAATCACCAAAGATAGATAGCATTGAGGAGAATAATACAAAGAAGTCCAAATTATCCTTTTGTGTTAGCTTATCTAATATAAAGGTTCCTTTAACCTTAGGTGCTAGTACAGAATTGAACACCTCTTTATCCTTTCTCATAATAAAGCCATCTCCTGCAAGCCCTGCACAGTGAATAATTCCGTTTATATTACCAAAATCTTTTCTTACTTCCATTAATATTTGTTCCATATCTTTTATGGAGGTAACATCTCCGCTAAAACTTTTTACTTTTGCTCCTAAACCTTGCATTTCTTTTATTCCATTAATTGTCCTCAATATTTTTTTGTTATCACCTTTTTTTATTACAGCTTCCCATTCATTTTCATTTGGAAGCTTAGAACGATTGATGAATACGATATTTACCTTCTTTTTAGAAGCTAAATACTTGCCCATTTCAAGGCCTAGACCCCCTGTTCCTCCAGTTATTACATAAGCTCCATTTTCTTTAAATTGTATTTTTTCACTTTCTTCTAACGTTAAGGTATCAAGTTCCTCTTCATATCTTCTATTATTTCTATATGCTACCTTGTAATTTTTCTTAGAATTTCTAATTTCATTTATTATCTTGTTGCTGTCAGTATTATCATCTATATCAACAGCTTTAATTATAAATTGAGAATATTCTAGAGGAATTATTTTACTTAGTCCAAACAATGCTGAATTTTCTGGCTTAATTGTTTTTTCATCACCTGTTACCTCATCTGAGTAATTTGATAAAACAACAATCTGAAGCTTCTTGTTATATTTATTTGTTACTAGAGCTTTTGTTAGATAAAACAAGCTATTTACTCCCTTGTTTAGCTGTGGATCCAATTCGTTAAGCTCTGCTAACGCCTCTCCACTACTAAGAGCTGCTGCATGAATAATATGTGTTATATTTGCATCTACAAGATCTTTTGTAAGTTTTACATAGTCATCTTCTTCACCACTAATTACAAATTTATCTTTGCTAAGTCTTTCATATGCCTCTCCAAATTGAACTTTAACTACGCTACAATTATTATCTTCTAAGTTTTGTATTATATCTTCACCTATTTTTTCTTTGTTAGTGAAAATTAACACCTTGCTTCCTTGTATACTATTTGTAGCAGCTATGTTTTCACAATTTACCCATCTCAAATGCGAATAAGCGTTACTTTTATTTCTTTGTTCTCTCCTTATAAATTCAGCTTCATCTACCTTTTTAATACTGTAATCTTTGACCTCTGCAAAAGCTTTACCATCTTCATCTAATAAAGAAACATCAAAGGTTATGGTTTCCATTCCCTTGAGCAATTTTTCATTTATTCTAATATAGCTATAGAAATTATTTTTCATCTTCCCAAATACCTTTATAGATTTATAATAGAATGGAAGATATAAGCCTTTCCCTATCTTTTGACTTACTGAATTTACCGCATTATCTAGCATAGACACATGTAAGCAAAAATCCTCTACATCATATGCGATATGCTCTGGCAATTGAATTTTAACTAGAGCTTCATTTTTACCTACCGCTATTATTTTTTCATTTTGCCACCTCTCACCTAGATCGATGCCATTCTTTTTAGGTGTCATGTCAATTAAACTTTTACTTTCTTTTTCTTTAACTAATTTATCTTCAATTGCTTTAATATCATATAACTTGCTGCAAAATTCACTGTTTTTATAAGCCTTACATTCTACATGCCTAATCCACTTTTCATTTATCTCTCCCTCATTTATTTTGCTAGCGAAGGTTATTTCAAAATGATCCTCCTTTTTAACTATTATGGATTGAACTTCTCTAACTTCATGTTCTACTACGCTTACTGGCGAATAGTAAATTACATCTTTAATCTCAACATTATATCCAAAGTGTTTTCTGCAGGTTTCAATAGCCATTTCGATGTAAGTGGTACCTGGAATTACATAGTTTCCAAGAATCTTATGATCACTAACCACCCACTGTCTATCTGTACTAAATTGAGTTACATAAATATCTTCATAAATGGATTCAGCTAGACATCTGTCTACTAAAGGATGTTTAATGGTTTTGCTCACTATTATAGTTTCATTATTTTCTTTGACCTTTTCATCATACCAATAGCGAGTTTTTTGAAGTGGATACACTGGTAGGCTGACTCTTTTTATATTTTTTCCTTCATATAAACTTTCCCATTCTATCTTTGCACCTTTAATATATAAATCGCACAGCTCAGCTGCTGTAGGATAATCATAGCTTTCCTTAAGCTTCAAAAGCTTCATCTCTGCAAATCTTGTAAGCTTTCTTCTTTCTGCCTCCGAAATCTCACCGCTTTCACGATATGGTTTATTGTCTGAAACTAATTTGTGTTCACCATAATAAACTCCAAACTTACATATATCATCAAAGCCTGTTTCTGCTACATATTTTATTTTTTCTTTAAGTTCTTCATAATCCTTAGCTAATATAATTAGTCTGTTACTATAGTGGCCTCTTCCTGTATTGGATGTATATGCCAGTTCATTAATTGAAATATTTTTTTCCTCAAAATATTTTAAATAGTTATCCACTAATTGTTTTAAAGTTTCTCTACTTTTTGTTGATATTGTGAATATTTCAAATTCAGATTCCTTAGTTTCCTTTTTAATCGAAACCTCAGGCGCTTCTTCCAATATTACATGACAGTTTGTTCCACTAAAACCAAAGGAATTGATTCCTGCTCGTCTTGGTGTTTCTCCTTTATACCAAGGCATATTTTTATCTGTTACATACACAGGTGAGTCGCAGAAATTTATGAAAGGATTAGGTTCATCGAAATTTAAGCTTTTTGGTATACTCTTATTTTTTAGCATCATAATTACTTTTAAGATTGAAGCCAAACCTGAAGCTCCGACAAGATGTCCTATACTTGTTTTTACTGTTCCAACCCCACAAAATTGCTTCTTATCAGTAACTGCTTTAAATGCCTTCGTCATAGATTTTATTTCTATTGGATCTCCAAGCACTGTACCAGTTCCATGTACCTCAATATATTGTATCGATTGTGAGTCTACCTCTGCATTTTTCCAAGCATTCAACAATAAACTTTCCTGTGCTTCTGCATCTGGAGCTGTAATACCATTTGAAGCACCATCATTATTTATTGAACTCCCCTTAATTACTGCATGAATAACATCTCCATCTGAAATAGCTTTACTAAGAGGTTTTAATAATACAGCACCTACTCCTTCTCCCCATACAGTTCCATTTGCTTTTTTATCAAAGGTTCTCACTGTATTATCTTTAGATTCAACTGAATCCAATTCTTTCAGTTCACTTTTAAACTTTATTGGCCTATAATAAAAACTACTTAACCCACCTGCTATTGCCATATCACATTCACCATTTCTAAGAGAATTGCATGCATTATGTATGGAAACAAGACCTGATGAACAAGCAGTATCTATAACCATACTTGGACCGCTAAAATTATAAATATAAGAAAGTCTGCTAGCAAGAATTCCGGGCCAAGTTCCTGTTACAACCATTGGATCCTTAGCTGCTAATTGCTTATATTTTAAATCTGAAACATGATCTATTCCTACAAAAACTCCTGTATTGCTTCCATATACGCTATTTCCAGAATAACCTGCACTTTCAATAGCTTCATAGGCTGTTTGCAAAAATATCCTTTGATCTGGATCCATTGTTTTTGCCTCTCTAGGTGGTATCCCAAAGAAATCCGCATCAAACTTATCTATTTCCTTTACATATCCCCTAATCTCATAATTTAGAGCTAAGTGTCCATCTTCTTTAATTGCTCCTTCCTCCAATAACTCTTTTCTATGAAATTTTAGAAGAAAATCCTCCACATCCTTAACTCTTTCTTTTGGCAATTCCCCAATACAAGTAACGTTATTTTTTATATTATCCCAATATTCATCTAGATTTTCTGCTTTTGGGAACTTCCCAGACATTCCGATAATAGCAATTTCCTCTTTGCTTTTAGTAGTTGAATTTTTAATTTCTATCAGCATTTCTTTCGCTTTTTCTTGTGTTAGATTATGCTCAGCAACTTGACTAAATATATAGTTTTTAATTGTCTTCATTATTTTTCATCTCCTTTAAAAATACTTATCCGCATCATTAATTGTCATTTCTCCTTGCGCCAATTTATTAAGCAGATCATCTAAATCCTCTAAATCTTCCTTAATAATAACTTCAGTTTTATTATCCTTATTTTTCATTTCATCTAAGTGCTTTGCCATAGCGTTTACTGTAGAATATGCAAATACATCCGCTATATCTATCATTCCTTCATATTCTAGTTCAAGCTTTTTCAAAAGCCTTATTGCTAGTATGGAATCTCCACCCATATTATTGAAGCTATCATATATATTCACTTCTTCAAGACCTAGCACCTGTGCCCAAATTCCTGCTAGCTTAATCTCCGTTTCTGTAAATACATTGTCTTCTCCAAAGCCTTTAAGCTGAACTTCTTCTTTTAAAGTTTTCACATTATCTGATTTATTTTTCTTTAATTTTAACTCCTTATTCCTCATTACCTTTGAAAGTTTTTTATCAAAATATATTGGAAGCTCTTCTTTCTTATTTATTAGCATTTCATAATTTAATTGTCCAATTATTACCCTATTAAGGTTGCTATTTAATACAGCATCAAATGCATTAATAGCTGTAACTGTTTCAATTGCTTTTAGACTATTTTTGCTCTCATCCAAGCCATAATCTACAGCCATACCAACTTCTTTAAAAGCCCCCCAGTTTATACATAAGGTCCTCTTTCCTTTTTTATTTCTATATTCAGAGAAGGAATCCAAATAACTGTTTGCAGCTGTATAATCGCCTTGTCCTTGACCTCCTAAAATCGAGGTTATAGATGAGAATAAAACAAAGAAATCTAAATTTTCATCAGAAGTAACACTATTTAATATAAAACTACCGTCTATTTTAGGCTTTAAAACTTTTTCAAAATCTTCAAAGCTTTTTTTAAATATAAATCCATCTCCTGCAATACCTGCACAATGAATCACTCCATTTACAGCATAATACTTTTCTTTTATATCCTTAATGATAGTTTTCATATCATTAATACTTGCCGAATCTCCACTATAGCAAGTAACCTTGGAGCCTTTTGCTTCAGTTTCCATTATGGTCTTCATTGCTCTAATCAACTTTTTATTTTTCCCATTTTTTATAATTCCTTCCCACTCAGAACTATGGGGCATTTCGCTTCTGTTAATTAATATGAGGTTAACTTTATTCTTTGATGAAAGATACTTAACCATCTCAAGTCCTAAAGCTCCCATACCACCTGTGATAATATATACACCTCCGTCTTTTAGCTTTATATTATGAGCTTCAGAAGCTTCTAAATGTAGGTCCGTAAATTGTTCTGTATATCGAATGCCAGCTCTATACGCACACTTATTTATATCTTTTCCATATTTAATTTCTGAAATAATATTTTTAGCTTGCTTTTCATCATCTACATCAATACATTTGCAGGTTATATTGTTATACTCTTGACTTATTACTTTTGAAAAACTGAAATATGCTGCGCTAAGTGAATTAATATTTTTTTCTATACCTGTAACTTTATTTGCATTGTTTGAAACTAATATCATATGAATTTTATTATTATACTTACAATTAATTAGTGCTTTAGTTAGAAAGAACAAGCTGTCGATTCCATATTGCCTCTGTTTTTTCAATGCCTTAAGCTCTTCTACCTCAGGCTCTTGTCCAAAGGTCCACATATGAATTATAGTGGCTATATCTTTTTCTTTAATACTGTTTAAAATCTCAATATAATCTTGTTCACTGCTTCCAACTATATAATTATCTACGTTTAATTTTTTATAGCCCTCCCCTAATTTAACTTCTATAACTTCATATCCTTCAGTTCTAATTTTAGCTGCAAGCTGACTACTAACTCCAAATTCATCAGTAAAAATAATAGTATTCCCTGTGGCATATTTTTCATTTTTTTGAGCGATCTCATTTACATTCCAAACTAAGTTATGATATAAATTGTCATCACTATTTGCTTTAAAATCATTTTCCTTTACTCTCTTTACAATGTAATCTTTAACTTCTACAAAGCACTTACCTGTTTTATCAAAGAGCAAAACATCGAAGCTCATTGTCTCTGAATTATTATCATTTCTGCCTCTTCTTTTTATATAGCTATAAAATTCTTTTGGAGAAGGTCCATATACCTTCATACTGCCATAAGAAAAAGGTAAGTAAGTTCCATTTCCTAAATAGGTATTTGCTGCATTAATACTTCTATCTAATGCAGGAGGGTATAAATAATAATTTCCTAAATCCTCCTTATATTCATCTGAAACATTAAAATGAGCTATAAATTCGTTATTTTTACACTTATACATCTTCTTACTAATATTTGTCCATCTTGGACCAATTTCTACAGATATTTTTCTCTCAGAAGCCTCAGCCTTTAATTCCTTCACTTCATTTTCTATGTCACAAAATAATAATGCCTCTACATTTATTTTTCTGACTATTCCCTCCACATGAACAATCCATTCACCTTCTGATTCGCTTGTAATAATAAATTCAGAAAAACTTTCTTTTTGTTTTAATACTATTTGTAATTCTCTATTTTCATCTTCTTTTAAGCTAAAGGGTGACATAAATATTACTTTTTGAAACTCAATATTTTCATTATCTAAGGCTTCAGAATATACTTTTCTTATCATCTCCAAATATGCTGTCCCCGGCAACACATATTTATCTCCTACCTTATGTTGTCCTAACACCCAATTTTCCTTAGGATTAAAGGTCTTTGAATATATCCTTTCATCAAAAGCTTTAACTATTAAGCGATCTATTAAAGGATGTAGTGCTTTACCTTCATTAGAAAACTTATATCTAGTTTCCCTAAAGTTTTCTTCTGCCCAGCATCTATGACGCTTGAACGGATATATTGGTAAGCTAAGTTTTCTCCGAACCTCATCCTCATATAGTAAATCCCAAGGCACTTCTGCACCTTCCACATATAAATCACATAGCCTTTGTAATACTTCTTCTTCTCTTTCAAAAGAATTAATATATTCCTTCAAGGTTTCTGCAGCTAATTTGCTTAATCTTTTAAAATCTACTTCGCTTGCATACTTAACTATTATTTTTTTATAATTCTTTTTTAAACAATTTAGCTTTTCCATTAATTCAGTTTTGTTATTAGCAGTTATAGCAATTCTAAACTTATGATGAACTCTACCTGTATTGACTGTGTAACAAATATCTCTTATGTCAGCCTCTTCATTTTTTTGGAGAAAACTTAAATATTTATCTACCAATTCATAAACTTGCTCTTCACTCTTTGCTGCAAGAGTAAATATTTGAGGTCTAGCTGTGCTTTTTCTTATTTCCTCCCTATCTTCCATGTACTGCTCTAGCACTATGTGACAATTTGTCCCAGCAAGTCCAAAGGAACTTACGCCACCTCTTAACTTTGTTCCATCACTTTCCCAATTATTTGTCTTATCATTTATATATACTGGAGAATTTATAAAATCTATTTTTCTGTTCGGTCTTTGAAAATGTATAAGCCTTGGAAGCTTTTCATGTTTAAGGCACAATACTAATTTTATGAGTCCTACCAGACCAGAAATATTATCTAAATGCCCAATATTTGTTTTTACAGAGCCTATAGCACAAAAATTCTTTTTACCAGTAAATCTTTTAAAAGCTCGCTCAATGCCACTTACTTCTATAGGATCACCAAGATTCGTAGCTGTTCCATGTGCTTCTATATACAAAATACTTTCTGGATTTATATCTGCATTCTCCCAAGCTTCAATAATTACTGCTTCTTGAGCTTTAGCATTTGGTGCTGTCAATCCGATACTGTTTCCATCTTGATTTACTGCACTTCCTTTAATTACTGCATATATATTGTCTCCATCCTCCACTGCCTTGTTAAGCTGCTTCATTAAAATCGTTACAACACCTTCTCCTGAGCCTATACCATCTGAGCTATCATCAAAGGTTTTTGCTCTATCCATTGCAGATCTTATTCCAACCTCATTATCTAAACCTTTTTTAATAGGCATAAGATTTATTTTTACTCCACCAGCCATAGCCATATCACAATCGCCTTTAAGGATTCCCTGACAAGCTAAATGTACTGCTACTAAAGCTGAAGAACAGGCTGTATCAACTAAAATACTTGGTCCTTTCAAATCCAAAAGATAGGAAATTCTGCTTGCTATTATAGATTTAACATTTCCTGCTAAAGAAATATTTTCATATAGCTTTGGATAAAACATTTTTATATACATATGGTAATCTAAATTAAAATCACTGCTGTGTCCAACATAAACTCCAGTTTTTGTCCCCTTTACCTTCTCACCACTATATCCTGCATCTTCTAGTACTCCCCAAGCTGCCTGTAGAAATAGTCTTTGGTTTGGATCCATTAACCTTGCTTCCATCGGTGAAATATTAAATAACTCATAATCAAATTTATCAATTTCGTCTAAATATGCTGCTTCACATAATTTTTCTTCACCTTCTATTACCCTTTTATAATCTTCAAGTCTTTGGGAAGGAAAGTTTCTAACACAATCTTCCCCTTTCATAAGATTGTCCCAAAATTCATCTAAATTATTTGCCATAGGTAATTTACTGTACATTCCAATTATAGCTATGTCCTTAGTAGATATTTTATCTTGCTTTCTTATTATTCTATTTTCAGCTAGCTGACTTTCAATTTCTTCAAAATTTACTAACCTATTTAACAATGCCATCTCCTCCTAATTGTTCGATATTAGATATTCCTTTTCTTCCGATGGCATGACAAAGTTCTCAAATAAATGTCTAGTTCCAGTTTCATTAAATATTTGCTCAAATCTTTCAATTTGCTCTTCAACTGGAGTTCTCTTAGTTTCAAAAACAGACTTTAGCATTTCTAAAGCTGCTTCCATTTGAGCTACCGTAGGGTATTGTCCACTTTTTTCAATCTCCTCTTGCATTTGTTCTATTTTTTTATATGGTATTGAAACACCAGCTTGATATTCATCATTGTTCCAATTAAAGTTTCTTGTGCAAACTGCAACTGCCATACTTCTAGTAACTACTGTTGGCTCATTTGCCTTTGGCTTTAATTCTTCTTTTAAAGCCTCTATATCTTCGCTGTTGTCATAAGAAAAAGCCTTAATACTTGGAACAGTCTTTCTTACAATATTTCTCAAAACATTTTGAGGTCCCATTTCAACTCCTATATTTATACCTTTTTTCACAAAATAATCCATAGTCTTCGTCCATTGAACTGGTTGTACAAGCTGTTTTGTAAGATTGCTAACAATTTGTTCTACACCCTCATATGGTGCTGCACTTACATTTGAAATTACAGGGAACTTCAAGGGATTAAATTTATATTTTAGTAGCTCATCCTTCAATTTATCAGCAGCTTGTTGCATAATTGGACTGTGGAAAGCAGCGCTAACCTTTAAGTAGGTTACTCTTGCACCCATTCCTTCAAGTTTATGTCCTACCTTCTCAACTGCATTTTTATGTCCAGAAATAACCGTTTGATTTGAAGAATTATAATTTGAAATAACAACTATGTTATCAGTAGTAGATTCTGCAATACACTCCTTTTCGATTACAGCTATATCAACATCTCCTACTGCTGCCATTAGCCCTTCTCCTGCTAATGCTGCTTCCTGCATAAATATTCCACGTTTCCTTACAATTTTAACTGCATCTGATAATTCTATTGCACCACTTGCTGTTAAAGCTGTATATTCACCAAGACTATGTCCAGCTGCACAAATTGGTATGATTCCATTTCTATCTAAATACGTCCTATACGCTGCTACACTTGCAGTTAAAATTGCAGGTTGTGCATTTTCTGTTTTTGTTAATTGTTCAATATCACCTTCAAAACATAACTTCGCAATATCTAATCCAAGTGCCTCATTTGCTATTTTAAAAACTTCCCTAGCTACCTTTGATTCATCATATAATGCCTTACCCATTCTTACATATTGTGATCCTTGACCTGGAAACATAAATCCTAATTTTCTCATAATATTTTTACCACCTTTCAAATTCCTATAAATTATTTTTTATCGTATTAATAATATTTATATAAAGCTGTAGTAATTTTTCAGCTTTATTTATTTTAATTACTTTAAAATTATAATGTAGTGATATTTCTGCACGATTTCCTAAATCTTTACAGCTTAAAACCAAATCAAAAGACTGAGTTATTCTTAATACATTCTCAAGATTATAAACAAAAGCTGCTGTTATTTTCCCATCTCCTCTTTCCTTTTTCCTTATTAAATTACATATTTCATACCTGTTCTCTGATGAAGCTTTAACAGCTTCAACTTCATTGAAGAGAGACTTGAAATCTATAATCTCTTTTAAATCAAACTCTAATTGTGAAAATTTATTCTTATCTAATACAGCTTGAACAGGAACATTTTCCTTTTCAGTTACCTCTGCTAATAAATAAACATATGCTGAAAGAAAAATACTTCTCAAGCTAAATCTTGTGATTGCTGATAATTTTTTTAGCCTGTTATATGCCTCCCCTTCTAATTTGTATTCCAATACAATATCTTCATTAACCTCCTGACCTTTTAACAAATACTGTTCTGGAAGCTCGATTTTATTTATATGTGTTTCTTCCTTGGTGTCACTGCCATTTTCCAAAAATTGATTTAAACTTGATATAGTTGGGTTTGAAAAAATATCTGCAATAGTTAACTTACCTGGACAAATTTTTTCAAGCTCATTGTACATTGTTACTACTAGTAATGAATTCCCCCCTAATTCAAAGAAATTATCATTTATGCCTATCCTATCTCTCTTTAATATCGCCTCCCATACCTTTGTAATTTTTTTCTCTAAATCTGTCTGTCCTTCTATATACTCTGTTTCAACAACTGTCTTGCTTCTGCATATTTTAGGTAATGATTTTTTGTCAACCTTGCAATTTGGCGTCATCGGCATTTTATCGATTTGACAATATGCTTCTGGAATCATATATTCTGGCAAAAACTTCAATAGATGTTGCCTAATTTTATAAGTTTCTAATGCCTTCTCTGAAACAAAATACGCTGCAATATAATCTTGCTCATTATCATCCTGCCTAACTACACATGCACATTCTTCTATTTCTTTAAGCTCTATCATACTTTTTTCAATTTCTGAAAGTTCTATTCTATAGCCTCTTAATTTCACTTGATGATCTACTCTTCCAACAAATTTTACTTCTCCATTTTCAAGCCATTTTGCTAAGTCCCCAGTTCTATACATAAACTTATTATTTTCAAAGGGATTTTTTATGAATCTTTCCTTCGTTAGATCTTCTCTATTTAAATACCCTCTGGCTAAACTATCTCCAGCAATATAAAGTTCTCCCGGAACTCCTATTGGCTGACAGCACCCATTTTTATCCAATATATATATTTGAGTATTAACTATTGGCTTCCCAATAGTTATATTTTCTGAGTTTGTTAAATCCTTTACTGTACTCCAAACTGTAGTTTCAGTTGGTCCATATACATTAAATATTTTGTTTTTGAACTCATATTCTCTTAAATCTTTTAAGATTTTTTCGTTAAAGGCTTCCCCTCCAACAATTATCTTACTAAGATTTCTAATACTCTCCTTAGCTGCTTTAGCCTGCAAAATCATGGCTAGCCTAGATGGTGTGGCTTGCAGCACATCTATATTATTTTCTGTTATAAGCTTTAAAATCTCATTAGGATCTCTCTGTTCACTTTCATTTGCTAATACAATAGTCATGCCCTTTGTTAAAGGCAATAACGTTTCTAAAGCAAAGATATCAAAGGAAATTGTAGTCAAACACAATATTTTTTCATCCCCAGAAAAATCGATCTTATTAGAGATACCTTCAATAAAGTTATTAACATTTCTATGCTCTATCATTACTCCCTTAGGTTTTCCTGTAGAACCTGATGTATATATTACATAGGCAAGCCTCTTCGTATTATCTTCTATTGAAATATTAGTATCATTTCCCGTATAAATTTCTTCATCAAAGAGATCCATAAGTTCTATATCCACTTCATCAGTTTTGCCAAGCACTAATTTGCATTTGCTATTTTGCAGCATATAACTTACCCTATCTTCTGGATAAGTTGGATCTATTGGGAGATATGCCCCACCAGCCTTTAGTATAGCCATTATTCCTATTATCATTTCTATTGACCTATTTAACATCAAGCCAACGATCGTATCCTTTTTTACTCCTTTGCCAATCAACTTTTTAGCTAACTTGTTAGCTTTTTTATTTAATTCCTGGTAAGTTATAGCCCTATCCTGAAATAAAATTGCTGTTTTAGTTGGCACCCTTAAAGCTTGCTCCTCAAAATATTTGTTTATCATCTGGTCTTTTATATTGCAATTCTCGGTAGCATTATTTAGAGCTAATAGATTATATTTATCGTTTCTCGATAATACATCTAAATCTGCAATCTTTATATTGGCATTAGCTGTAATACTTTTTAAAATATTGATATAATGCTCTGCAAACCTAGAAATCGTATCTTCCTTAAATAGTTTTGTGCAATATTCAAAATTAACCTCTAACTTATCCTCTAGCTCAACAACTGTAAGTGTAATATCAAATTTTGATATGTTTTTGTCTATTTTATACTGATCAGTTTTTAACGCCTTAAAATCCATTTTCGCAAATCCCATATTTTGAAGTATAAACATTACATCAAATATGGGATTTCTGCTTAAATCTCTTTTTATGTTTAGCTTTTCAACAAGATTTTCAAATTGATATTCACCTTTTTCAAAAGCTTCAAGACAATTGTTTTTTACACTTCTCAAAAATTGACTAAAGGTCAAATCGCTCATTGGATGATTTCTCATTGCTAAGGTATTAACAAACATGCCAACTATTCCTTCAACATCAGCATGGTTTCTACCTGATATTGGAGTCCCTACTATAATATCCTCCTGCCCTGTGTATTTTGAAAGTAATACATTATAGGCTGCTAATAATACCATATACAAGGTTGCTTCACTTTCTTCTGAAAGCATTTTTAAACCATTTAAAAGTTTATTATCAATCTCTAATGCTAAATTTTTGCCTTCAAAACTTTTCTTTGAGGGCCTCATAAAATCAGTTGGAAGATTCAAAACAGGAATTTCTCCTGAAAATTTGTTTATCCAGTAGCCCTCTAAATTATTAAGGTTTTTTAGTCTTTCATTGTGCCACTGTGAAAAATCTTTGTACGTTTTTTTTAATGGCTCTAATTTTATGCCATTGTATAGTTTTACTATTTCTTCATTTATAAGCTCTTCCGAAATACCATCACCAATAATATGATGCATATCCTGCAAAAGAATGTATTCATCTTTTCCTATCTTAATTAGACCTGCTCTATATAAGGGTGCCTTTTCTAGATTAAATGGTCTAATAAATTTATTAATTGTCTCCTTTATATCTAATTCATCTCGTTCGATGTTAAAATACTCAACATTAAATTTTTCAATATTTCGAATATTTTGCATGATGCTCTTCCCATTAAGGTGGAAGGAAGTTCTTAATGCTTCATGTCTTTGTATCAATTTATTAAATGCCTCTTGAAGCATAGCTAAATCCAATTTACCTTTAATTTTAAAAGCTTTCGGCATATTGTAGCTTAATTTGCAATCTTCGATTTTATTTATTAAGTAAATTCTTTTTTGTGCTGCTGAAGCTTCATAATATTGTTTAAACTCTACTAAAGGAATTGGCTCATATGCAGTTTGTGAACTGTTTAAAATGAAGTTACACATAGCTTTAACTGTACTATTTTCTAATATTTCCTTTACTGATATATTTACATTAAATTGCTTAAATATTTTATTAGCAAGACTAGCTGCTTTTAAAGAATTTCCTCCAAGATAAAAGAAATTATCATTCATTCCTATCTGTTCAAGCCTAAGTACAGTCTGCCATAGCTTAACTAAGCTTTTTTCCAATTCACCTTTAGGCTCTTCGTAATCTATACCAGTATTTTTATCTACCTCATAACTTATAAGCAACTTTCTATTTACTTTACCATTTGGAAGTAGTGGCATTTTATCGATTTTCGTATAATAGGCTGGTACCATATAACTCGGCAATCGTATCAAAATATATTCTCTCAACTTTAATAAATTTAATTCTTCTATTCCTGTTAGGTAGGCACAGATAACCTTATCATCATTACTTTCCTTTACAACTACAACTACTTCTTTTACAAGTTCACTTTCTAAGATTACCTTTTCTATCTCCGATAAATCTACCTTCATGCCTCTAATCTTTACCTGATTATCAATTCTGCCTAAACACTCTATATATCCGTCGTCTAAAATAATTCCTAAATCGCCAGTTTTATATATTTTACTGTTTCCGTCTGCTTCAAATGGATCTTTAAGAAAAACTTTCGAATTTAACTCATCATTATTATAATATCCTAGCGACATATAGGGAGTTCTAATATATATTTCTCCTGTAACCCCTTTTTGACATATCCTTAGCTCACTATCCAATATTAATATTTCTGAATCTGAAATTGCATTTCCAATAGGAATATTTAACTTGCTCACATCGCTTTTGTTTATAAAATAAAAAGCTTTTGCTAATGTAGTTTCCGTAGGCCCATATATATTTACTAATTGAATTTTTTCTTCAAACAATTCATAAAATCTCTTTAGCTCTATCCCTTTTAAAAGTTCACCAGCTAAAAGTATATATTTCAAATGCTTAAAATTATTTGAGCTTTCCACCACCCTAATCACTTCTTTAAAAAGTGTAGGAACCATATGTATGAGTGAAATTTTTTCTTTATTAATCCAATCTACTAATTTCTCAGAATTTATAACTATTTCCTCATTTTCCGGAATACAAATTGTTGCCCCAGAACATAATGGTACAAATATATCTCTCAAAAATGGATCAAAGGTTGCAGCCGTTAATTGACTAACTCTAAAGCTATGGTCAACCTTAAACTTATCTATTTCCCAATTTATAAAATGCATAAGACTATTTTGACTTCCTAGTACTGCCTTTGGCTTTCCTGAAGAACCAGATGTAAAATATATATAACAACTGTCATTGAAAAAATTTATTTCTTCATTGATAACTTTATCAATTTCAGTATCCAGGAAGCTTATTCTTAAATAAGAATATTGATTTAAATTAATAAAGCTGCTTACTTCAATTACAACATTTAGAATCTCTCCTCTTTCTTTTGCAACCTTATTTAATTTATCTAAATACTTTAATTCTGATATAACCCAACTTGTTTCAATTCCACTAATAATATTTATTAAACTGCTAGCTGGCAATTTAGTATTTAATGGCGCAAAGACTTTACCACACTTCAATATTCCTATTATAGACATTACCTGCAATGGCCCTTTGTCCAGCATAAAACAAATATTATTTTCATCTCCTACTTTATTTAGTAAAAAGTCAGCAATATAATTTGACTTTCTTTCTACATCAAAGTAAGTGTAATAGTTCCCATCGTATTCGATTGCTATTTTATTTGGTATACTATTTGATATACACCGAATATTATCGTATAAACTTTTATTTACACTCTTGATTTCCACTTTTATACTCCCTTCGTAACCAATAAAATGTAAGAGATATATTTAACATCTTATTGGTTTTTTGTTTGAAATCTCTTACATTTTATAATGAGCTTTAATATTTAACTCATCATTATTTAAACACTGTCATGATAGGATTTATTACTAAAAATATACCTACAACTCTAATGATTACTCTTGGAATACCCTTTGAATTCTTAAAAATTGTATATGAAATTTTCCCTGTAAATACATTAAGCAATATACCTAATATTAATTGAATTCCACAAAATAATAATACACTATTCATTTTAAACACTCCTTTTAATTAAATTGAATTTTAATTTTTATATTTTCTAAAACTGCTGATATTAAAAGTCCTATAACTCCAATTCCTACAAATATACTTATAGGAATTAATTGTCCGATAATAGTACTTCCATTAAAAATAACATCGGTTAAAGCTGGAATTATCCATCCTTCTGGTGTAAATTTTGATATGATTTCCATAATTTTAGGAGCTATTTCTAATGAGAAGAAAGACCCTCCTAACATTCCTGTAACTACTATTAGTACAGATGCAAAAGCTGTAAACTGCTGTTGCTTTTTTATAAATGTTACAAATATTAGCGTTATGCTAATTAGAGCTAAAAGATAAGCCGCAAAAATTGCTCCTACTGCTGGAATATTATTTATAAAGCTTACCTTTAAAATATATTTTCCAGCCAATAAAATTGCTATTACGTGAACTCCACCATATATATAGGTAGCTATCACTTTTGCAAGTAAATATTTATTATAATTTATAGGCGTTCCTAGCAGTCTATTGAAGGTTTTATTTTCTTTCTCATCAATGAGAGTTCTACAACCTTGAATAACTACAAACCATAAAAACATAGCTAAAAAACCTATCAATCTCACAGTTGCATTATCCTGTTTTTTAGCTCCATCAGTTAAGGATTTATCGTTTATTGATAAATTAGACTTCCCTTTTAACTTTGCTATAATGTTATTAAAAATTGATTTTGAAATATCATCACTATTTTGTGCACCCATATTCCTTAATTGTGCAGCTGTGTAATTTGAATCTTTAACTATTTTTGTTAAATTTGCAGCTTCTGAAGACACTATATCTTGTAAAATAGCCCCATCTCCATCTACATGATTTTGAACAATTTTCAAATCTGGTTTTTTACCATATGTTAAGCTATCACCAAAGCCTTTATTTATTATTAATCCTATAGATATATCTTGATTATCTACCTTTTTCTTTATATCTGCCTCAGAAAGTTTCATAACTTCAACATTACTATGCTGATTTATCATAGCTATAAACTGTTTTGAATAAAGACTATTATCCAAATCTGCTGTATATAAAACTTCCTTCCCACTTGTTCCCTGAGAAAATGAAAATAAATAGGTTAAAATTAAAGGCAATGCAATAGTTGCTACTATTGCTACCCTGTTTCTAAACAGTAGCTTCAACTGTGCTATTATCATCTCTAACATTTGCATTTTTTTTAAACCCCCTTCCTTCATAAACTATAAGTGATATTGTTAAAAATATAACTCCTACTAACGCTAATTGGATCAAATTTATATATATGTCCTTTAGGCTACCACCTTCACAAATTGTTATATATGAATTCAAGGCTTTGCCATTTGGTATAATTTGTTGGATTGCCTTTAAAAAGTCTGGTAAGCTTGATCTATCCATCATACTTCCACCTAAAAAACTAAATACATAAAATACTGGAATAGCTATACCTGAGATGGCCGTTTGATCTTTTGCCCAAAATCCACCTAGCAATACTATACTTCCTATTGTGAAGGAATACACTACAGTTATTAATAAAATATCCCCTATATTACCCCATCTCATTCCATAAAGTATAGAACTAATTACCATAACAATTGCAATTTGAGCAACTATCGCAAATACTATACCTAACAACTTTCCCAATGCATATTGTATGTTTAAGGTAGGTGTAGTTTTTATTCTGAAAAAAGTCTTATTTAGCTTTTCATCAACAACATTATGAATAATGGTTATTCCTGTCATTATAGAAAACATTACTACCATACCTATTGAATAATACTGCATTGCTCCTAAAGGCTGAAGCTTTGAATTAGTTCCTTCTTTTTGAAGTTCCGTTGTGCTTATATTGTCACTTACTATATGCGTCATTATTTTCCCTATTTCTTCTTGTGGTATATTGTAATTACCAATACTCATCAACACTTCTTTTTGCTCTACGCTTAAGGTTTGTAAGTTTCTGTTGAAGCTATCTAAAATATTTTTTACTATATCTGATTCCAAAGGCTTATTGTTATTTCCTATAAATACTATGCTACTTTTAGTATTTTCTAAATATGCTTTAGTAAAGTCTTTAGGAATATATATAAATGCTGATACTTTACCATCCTTTACTAACTCTTCTCCTTGTTTATAGCTACTAACCTCTTTTAAATTTACTATTGCTTTTACATCATTAGACTTTAACACATCATCCCTTAAAGTATTCCCTAGAGAGAGAGTATCTGTGCCTTGATTTATTGTTACATCTTCGCTAAAATAAGCTACATCAAAAGGTTGAATAGACACCTTTGAATTATTATTAAACACTGTACCAAGAATTAGAATTAATGCTGCTGGAAATAGTATAAGTTTTAAGTAAAACATTTTATCCTTAGTTAATAGCTTAAAATCAAGAAAAAATAAATTTATTAATCTGCTCATTTTTTCACCTCCCTATTATTCTCTTAAGGATTTACCTGTAATTTGTAAGAAAATACTTTCTAAATTTACTTCCTCATATTTAAAGCCTGTAAGCTTTAACCCTAGCTTGCTTAATTCTTGTATAATTTGAATTACTGTTTTCTTTTCTGGCGAAACCAAAATTTTTGCTTTGTTGTCTTCTACAGTAATCTTTTCGATTCCATTTATGCTTTCTAATTTTTTCAAATCTTCTTCCTTTGCATCGCTGTAGCTAACACTTAATACATCACAAGCATTTATACTTTTCTTAAGCTCTTCCTTTGTCCCAAGAGCTATGCATTCACCAAAATCTACTACTGCCACTCTTTTACATAGATACTCAACCTCTTCCATGTAGTGACTTGTATAAATTACTGTCATTCCTCTTTCTTCATTTAGTCTTTTTACCGTTTCCAATATATGATTTCTTGACTGAGGATCTATTCCTACTGTAGGTTCATCTAATATCAAAAGTTTAGGATTATTCATTAGTGCTACCCCTATGTTTACTCTTCTCTTCATACCACCTGAAAACTCACAAACATCTTGATCTTTCTTATCCTTTAGCTCGATGATTTCAAGTACCTCATCAACCCTATCCTTTAAAACTTTTCCTGAAAGTCCATACAGACTGCCGAAAAATTTTAAATTATCTTTTGCACTTAAGGTTTCAAATAATGCTAAATCTTGAGGAACTATTCCCATTACTTTTTTCGCCTCTATAGGATATTTTGAAATTGATTTGTTATTTACTTCAATATCCCCACTAGTTGGTGCTAATATTGTGCTAATCATTGATACCGTAGTTGACTTTCCTGCTCCATTTGGTCCGAGTAGTCCAAATAATTCTCCATCCTCTACCCTTAAAGATAGATTGTTTACTGCTGTATAATCCCCATACTTCTTAGTTACATTCTTTAATTCAAGCATCTTACTACCTCCCTTTTCTTTAACTCCATTATCTTAATTCATTTTACAAGTTTATGTTATCATTATGCAAAGTAAATATATAAATTTTGAATTAACAATAAGTTTTATGTAATTTCCGAATTGAATTCATTCTTTTTTTTCATTAATTACATTTCTCTCTTCACTACGCTAACCTACATTCTATTATTGAAAATCTCTCTTTTGTTAGCTTAATATCAATAACCTCTAAACCTGAAGCTAAAATTAATTTTTTAAATTGCTCTTTGTTTCTAAGCTTTCCAGCAGATAAAGTTAAAAATAGCAAATCTCTATAAATATCTTGAGGTGAATAATTATTGTCTTGCTCTATAGTTTCTATAATGATTAGTTTTGATTTATCATTCATTGAAGCACCAATATTTTTAAGAATATTTATTACTTCATCATCTTCCCAATCATTTAAAACCTTGCTTATTAAATATAAATCTCCACCAGCAGGAACCTTTTTAAACATATCTCCTGAAACTAATTCACAGCGCTTTTCTAATCCATATTGCTTAAGATTCGAATTTACTCTTTCGATGGTTGCCTTTTGATCGAACAATATACCTTTGCAGCTTTCATTTTTCTTAATAATTTCTGACAATATTTGTCCATTGCCACCAGCTACATCTACTATTAATTTAAAATTAGAAAATGGATACTCAACTAATACTGTATCTAAATTAATCTTGCTATAGTTCTCCATAGCTTTATCCATAATTTTTAAACAACTTGGATTTTCCTTGCCATATTCATACCAACTCACTCCATTAATTTTCTCAAAGGTTGATTTTCCTGTCTTTATGCTATAGGACAATGCCATCATGGAAGACACCAATTTATCATCCAACATATATTTTGCTAAAGGCTCAATAGATTTACCTTTGTTTCCTGCTGCAAATGCCTGTCCTCCATCAGAAAGCTTATACATACCTCCTTCTTCTTCAATTAATCCAATAAAAGCTAATGCCCTAATCAATCTTCTTAAAGCTGAAGCATCAACCTTTAACCTTTCTGAAAGTTGTTTAGCCGTATTAGATTCCTTTTTTAATTTATTAAAAAGATCAATCTCCATAGCTGCCTTAATTACAAAGGAAAAGGCATATCCAGTAACGGTCTGCATCACTCTCATCTGCGGTAACATTTTTTCCATCGACATATCATTATTCATTTAATTACTCCTTATCATTTTTTATTTGTTTTCATGAATATACTATCATCCCCTATACATTTATTTGTGCCATTAATAACAAAACACTTTTTTTATGTAATATGTGCAATCAATATAATTTATCTATATCAATAATTACATAAATAATTGAAAGTCATTCTTTCTTAAAACCTATAATTTTCAACATAATAAATGCTTTCTTTACTAAAAAATAAGCGTATATTATAAAAACTAATTTTTTTTAGATTATATGGTATATTTACATTAACAAAATTCGAAGGTAGTGATTTTATGATGATTAATTCAAAAAACAGAAAAAACTTAAGTTACCCTTATGAGACAACAAGAGATTTGAATAATACTATTATTGCAAAAGGGTTATTTAATGAAGTGGTACAATGGATTAATGAAAAAAACGAAGATTTGCAGCTACATATAATACCAGATAATGTAGTTAATATTGAAATAGAACTTAGTAATTCAAAGAATTACACCGAAGAATCGGAAAAAAACTTTTATTTTAGATCCGGTGAATTGCTAGCATTACTTTATATTTTAAATATTAAAAATATAAAAGCAGAACATATACTCGCTTCTGGTGAGTATCCAATAATAACTTCAAAAATAGAATTTGAAACTAATGTTTTTAACCAGCTATTTTCTGCCAGCGAAGTGGCAAATTATATTATTAATAATTCAACTTACAATATTAATTTTTTACCTTATGATAAAATTGATAAAGCCGCAGAAAACCTTAAATATATAAAAAAAGGCTTCTCCCTAATTTACAATATATCAGTTAAATATAAATACGATTTGATGGCATTACTAAAAACCTTAATACCAAATGATATTAAGTTAAATCTAATAGCTGGAAAAATACAAAATTTAAGCTTTAACGATATGAAGAGTCAATTGTTTTTTATAGACAAACGTTTTTCTAAAAACAATGATTACAAGTTATCGATAAAATTTTCAAAGGATAAAACTAATAAAAATATAGAAAAAGAAAAATTATTATCGATAGTTTGTAAAATTGGAGATTATATTATTGAAAAAAGTATAATTGGTTTTAAAGATTCAACCTTAGAAAGGACCTGGATAGATGAATGTAAGAAAGGAATTATAAAATCCATGGATAATAGCTTATTTTGCGGAAATAGTGGTGTAGCATTATTTCTAGCATATTTAGGAGAAGTAACGGATAAAAACTATTTTATATTTGCTTCACATGAAGCCCTTTATCCAGTATTACGAGCTATAGAACAAGAGGGTTTAGATACCTTCAGTTATTTGGATATTTTAGCTGTTTTTTATACTATACTGAAAATATATAATGTAACTCACGATATTAGGCTAAATTGCTTTATAACAAATAATTGCTATATGTTACTCCAATTTTTAAGAAAAAACACGATTTATTATGATATTTATAATATTAATATCACAAAAGAGATCGACAGTTTTGATATAGAAAACAGTGTTCCTTTAGAAAAATTATTAGGTCAAATATTATTTTTAGAAATAACATTATATAATAAATATGAGAACAAATTATACATTTACTTATCTTCCATGCTTTATAGTAAATTAATATTAAAATCAGATTATAATGACAACTTTATTATAGATAAAAAAATAGATGAACTTGTTAAATATATTGTTAGCAAAGATATTTGCAGCAACCTTTATAAAATTTGCAGAGATTTGAACTTAATTAACTATGCAGCAAAGACAATAAATGATTCTTCTTTAAAAAATATGTCTATTAATACTTTAACTTTAATTATTAAAGAAATACTAGATAATTATAAGTCTAAAAAAATCAATTTATTTGACCAGCAAATTTCCTTCAAAAATGGATTAGCTGGACTTGGTTATAACTTACTTAACTTTATAACCTTGTCAGAACTATAAAATAGCACTGCCAATACACTCAAATACCAATAAAAATATAACATAATATTACTCCAACTACAGAACTAATTATGTATTCGTATTTTAATTCCAATCCCATTCAACCAAATTTATTTACAAAGGTAAAACCTTGCAATCCGTTGAAATTGCAAGGTTTTACCTTGATGCACCTATTGCATATTGAAATCAACCTACTGATTATGATATATTTAGTGTATGTGTAATATTTTACCTTGAAATTTTGTCACACAGTATTTAAACCAACTCCGACTATTCCAAGATATAAATGCACAATATATTGGAGTTCTTTCCTATCTACAATATTCCAAAAGTATATGTAATAATTTTAATGCTTCTTTTAATAATAGCCCTTATTTCAATTAGTTATCTTTGTGGCATAGATTTAAAAAAATTTAGTTTGAATATAAATATACAAGTATTTTTTTGTATCGTTTTAATCTTTTTATGTTATTTCGTACCTCTAAATTTTATATCAGGCACATTTGATAAAATTAAGTATTTCAACGTATATGATAAGAGTTTGATCCGTGAAATTTTGAATGGCTTTAAAAACTTGATTTACCCTGCTGCTCGTGAGGAATATTTATTTAGAGGGCTTTTGATATCTGGATTGTTATACCTAAATATGGATAAATGGAAAGTCAACATAATACAGGCAACAATCTTCGGAATAGTACATATATCTACTAATAAAAGTAACGGTTTAGGACTTACATGTGCAATACTTGCAACAAGTGCACAAATATTGATGGGCTATTTATTCGGAAAAGTTTTCTTTAAAACTAATTCTTTATTGCCAGGGATTATACTTCATATGTTAATAGATACAGTGTAATTTAGAGAAACAATCATTGAAACATAAAATTATGAAAATTGTTTAACTATTACACTATAAGTTTTTATCCTTTGAGCTTTAATGCTATGTTTTCATACACTTCATCAGGAACAAAAAAGTCTCCTTTACCTGTGCCTAAAGCTATTTCATTTTTACTATATCCATCAAAGCCTATCCTTTTATTATTATGTAACAACCTACCATCTCCATAGGAATTACTTAGCTCTATGCCCTTTAAAAATTTAATATTATACTCTTTAGCTGACTTTTCTGCTTCTAGTATGCCCTCGATACTATCGTGATCTGTAATGGCTATTGCCTTTATGTTTTTTTCATATGCTATTTTCATTATTTCCCTTGGGTTGTCGTAGCCATCTGAAACAAATGAATGTACGTGCAAATCTACCATATTTTCAGCTGTACATGGTAAACTATCATTTCGTTATTTTTAGTGTTTTTTTGTATTTGTAAATCCCAAATAAAGCCCAATGGAATTTATGAATCATATAATTATTGAAAACTTCGTAGTTGCTCTAAATCGTTGATTTTTTCTCCATTAATTATTTGTTTTATTATATTTATCCCAAATCTTATTATTACAATTCCAAAATCCAAAAAATTCTTCTTCATAAATAATAGCATCATAAATTGGTTTAAGAAATTTTATAATATTACTCATAACTTTATCAAATTGAATGTCCTTAGCATTAATCTTCCTTAGAAACGCATTCCACATTTTAATTCTATTCTGATCATCAATAAATTTTTCTGAAATAATAGATTCTAAAGAATATATTTTAATTTTAGGTGACTTCATATCTAATAAAACAGGACATTCCATTATTTGTGCACCTGGAACAACAATGTCTCCAAATCCAATATCTAGTTGCACAATTGTTTTTTGCATTCTCCAAAAAACAATTAAGCTTTACTCTTACACCTTGATATTCTGCATCCTTTTTTATATCTTCTACATCAATTTTATTTGAGTTAAAAACTAATCCATCATCGTCAATCTGAATTTTGCATATATTTGAAAATACCTTTCTAATACTTTCTTTATCATTTGATATTTGCTCTGCAAGCAAGTCTATATCTTTTGTAGGTCTACCTTTATATTCTGTTAGCATGGACATTAACAAACCGCCTTTTAATATAAATTTCTCACAATATTCCGATATATATAATAGTAATATTGAATCAAAACTTCTTTTTGTGAAATACTTAAAAGTCTTGCTCTTACTGATACAGACATATCCTTTATTAGCTTACTCATACAAGTACCTCCAAATACTCTTTAAGTATTTTTTTAACTCTACTAATGTCAGCATAGTTTATTAGTTTATTAAAATTTCTATCTTTTCTTTTTATATACTCATTTATAGCTTCTTTTACAATATCAATTCCTATTTTATTTCTATATCTAATACAATCACATATTGTTTTTTCCATATCATATATTCTAATTGTATGACCATCTACTTCTATATTAGTAATGCCCGTCTCTAGTTGGCTTTTTGAAAAATACAATAATTTAATTGGTGGATAATCTGGAATTATTAATTTACAACTTCTTTCTACTGCAATTTCATATTGATAAGGATTAAAAGTTGTTAAATCATAATATGCTAGTGCAGAATAAGACACAAAACTCCTTTAGGCACTATTTTAGATACATCAACCAATTCAAAATTGTATAGGAAATTATAATCTTCCCATTTATATACACCTGTTTTTATTTTTGAAATAACACCCGATTTCTGAAGGTTACTAATGTAGTATCTATTTATTCCTTTACCTGATATTTCTTTTGTTGTAGCATAACCTTTATTATCAAAGAATATTTTTTCCTTTATTGTATCATTCATATTCTCACCCATTTAACAAATATACTGCAATATATTGAATATGAAGTAATTTTGTTAAATTAAATCATAAAAACTTTAATATTAATTTCAACAATATTAATTCTGTTTTTTTATTGTGTCTTATCCTATTGCTTTTGTCAATTTTTACATCAATAGTCTCTAAACAGTCTCCATTTTGATGTTTTAGTAAGCTTTGCGGAAAAGTCAAAAACCTTGCAATCCATTGAGACTGCAAGGTTTATCCTTGGTGCACCTAAGAGGATTCGAACCTCCGGCCTGCGGTTTAGGAAACCGTCGCTCTATCCTGCTGAGCTATAGATGCATACCGTTTACCATAGTATTTTATTACAAATACAAGTCAATGTCAATCATAAAAATCGTTCATACTATTCCTTCATGCTTTTTATATTAAAATCTCTTTAATAAACAAATCGTTCCTTGTTTTTAAATCTATAAAGTCACTACCGTTAAATACCAAAGGCTTATCAATACGGGTTTTAAACACTTACAAACAAAATAAAATGATTCATAAGCATCAGGAATGCCTATAATAAAGGGTTTCCTGATTTTTTTATTGTCAAATTTTCTTATGTTTATGTTGTATGGTGTTGTATTAT